>JAUWTC010000103.1 GCA_030609785.1 Holophagae bacterium | reverse complement strand
CGGCGGCGTAGACGGAGCAGGTCGGTTCGAACCGGCAGGCCGGCGGCATAAAGGGTGAGATGAAACGCTTCCAGATCCGAGCGGGCCACGCCACAACCCGCCAGATTCCAGCCGCACGGGGCTTAGGCTGATCACACACAGGAAAAACCCGAAGCAAGAGGCCAAAGAAAACGGACACGATTGAACCACGAAGACACAAAGGCCACAAAGAAAGAATGAAAATAAATCCCCTTCGTGCTCTTTGTGTCTTCGTGGTTCATTTTTCCTTTGACCCTTTGACCTCCGATTACCCCACCCCTACGACCTCGGCATCGCGCTGGGACAGCATCCCGCCGTCGGAGCGCTCCCGAACGGTGCCGTCCCTCTTCCAGGACCGCTCGCAGCGCGGCTCGCTTCTGAGGTCGAGGATCTCTACATCGAGGCCATCACCGTCGACCAGTTCGAAACGGCTCATGCCGCACAGATCGACCAGTTCCGCCACGAAGGGCTCGATCGCGGCACGCTGCCCGGCCTCGAGACTTACTCTGGCTCCTGCATCCATCGGATTGGAGATCTCCATGGACTCCTTGGCCTGTTCGAAGGCCCGCAGGACCTCGGACCGCAGCTCGAACACCGCATCCCAACCGGCATCAACGGCGACCTCAGCGACCTCGGGCAGTGACTCCAAATGGACGCACCGCTCGGAGTCCTGCTCGTCACCATGGAGCTCCAGCCATGCCTCGTCCGCGGTGTGGACCAGAATCGGCGCCATCAGACGGATCAGGGCACTGGCCGCTTCATACAGTACGGTCTGAGTCCGGCGTCGGTGTCTGGAATCGGTCCGATCACAGTAGAGCCGGTCCTTGACCGCCGCCATGTAAACCGCGCTCATCGTGTCGTTACAGAAGTTGAAGAGGGCCTCGCGCACCCGCTTGAACTGGTAGCCGAGGTAGGCTTCGTTGACTTCCCGGGTCAACTCCGCCACGCGGCCCATCGCCCAGGCGTCCAGCGTCTGCGAATCCTCCGGTCCGAAGGTCACCCGGTCGGTGTCCGGATCGAATTCCGCCAGGTTGCCCAGCATGAAGCGGATGGTGTTGCGGACCTTGCGGTACTCTTCCGAGGCCAGGCGGAAAAACTCCCACTCGACCTTGGCGTCGTTGAAATAGTTCAGCGAGGCAACCCACCAGCGGGCGATGTCCGCCCCGTGTTGCTTGAGCAGATCCTCGACCTCGATGGTGTTGCCCAGGCTCTTGGACATCTTCTCACCAGAACCGGTAACGATGAAACCGTGGGTCAAGACCGTCTTGAACGGACTTTGCCCGGTCGCACCAAGACCCAACAACAACGAGAGCTGGAACCAACCTCGGTGCTGATCGGAACCCTCGAGGTAGAGATCGGCCGGATAGCCGATGTCCCTCTCCCTGAGAACACCGTTCCACGACGAGCCCGACTCGAACCAGACGTCGAAGATGTCGGCACCCTTCTCCAATCGACTCAAGCCCTCACGCCCCGCAGCCCGCACCGAATCCGGCGCGCCGATATCGGTTGTGGGGTCGTAATCGGCAAGGAGCGCCTCTGGGGTCGCAGTGAACCAGATGTCCGATCCATGGGCCCGCACCTGGGCGGCGACCGTCCGAACCGTCTGCTCGGTCAAGAGAACCTCGCCTTCGGTCGTCAGAAAGGCGGGGATCGGCAGACCCCAGGAGCGCTGACGAGAGATGCACCAGTCCGGGCGACTCTCAATCATCCCCCTGAATCGTTTCCGGCCCCACTCGGGCACGAATTCGATTTCTGACGCAGTCGATGCCTCGGCCCGCTGGCGCAGACTCTTCCCGGCCTCACCGAAGGGGTTGTCGACCGCGACAAAGAACTGCTCGGTCGCCCGAAAGATCGTCGGCGTCTTGCCGCGCCAGTCGTGGGGGTAGCTGTGGTTGAAGACCTCGTCACGGAAGAGGCGCCCGCTGGATCTCAGATGCTCCACTACCAGAGGGTTGCCCGCCCAGACGGATTTGCCGTGCAACCACTTGGGGGCAGTCTCATCAAATGTGCCGTCACCCAAGACGGGGCAGTAGATGTCCAGACCTTCATTCAGTCCGGTCATGTAGTCCTCGGCTCCGTGGCCCGGCGCCGTGTGAACCATGCCGGTACCGTCTTCCAGGGTGACGTAGTCGGCGACAAGTACCGGTGAAATCCGGTCAATGAACGGGTGCCGATAGCGCACGCAGCCCTCGACCAGATCCGCGCCTCGGCATCGTCCCTGAAGTTCGGCGTCCGGACCCAAGACCTTCTCGCTCAGGTTCTCCGCCATGACGACCAGAGTCTTCCGACCGTCATGGTTGATTCGATACAACCCATATTCCGCCGTTGCGGCAACCGCTACCGCCAAACTGGCCGGCAGCGTCCAGGGCGTCGTCGTCCAGATCATCAAATGCGTGGATTCACCCTCCGGCACATTGAGGCTTTCAGGCAGAATCGACGGATCTTCGACCTCAAAGAACACAAAGACCGAGGTGTCCTTGCGGTCGTAGTACTCCAATTCGGCCTCGGCAAGGGCCGTCTGATTTTCGATCGACCAGTGGACCGGCTTGAGGTCCCTGTAGACCAGGCCGTCCGCCACCAGGGCCGCGAAGACCTCCAGGACCGCGCCCTCGTAGGCCGGGTCCATCGTGAAGTACGGCTGGTCATACCTGGCCAGGGTTCCCAAACGCTGCATCTGTTCGGCCTGCAGAGTCATGAAGCGGGAGGCATAGTCGGAACAACGCTTGCGAATATCCATCGTGCTCAAGGTCAGAGCCTCGTCACCGAGTTCTTTCATGACTTTGTGCTCGATCGGCAGGCCATGGCAGTCCCAGCCCGGCACAAAGTCGACGTCATAACCCGCCATCGACCGACTGCGAACGACCAGATCCTTGAGGATCTTGTTGAGCAAATGCCCCAGGTGAATTGATCCGTTGGCGTAGGGGGGGCCATCGTGGAAGACGAACTCTCCCGCAGGGTGCTGCGCCTTCCGGATCGCGGCCCCCAGGTCCATATCCACCCAGCGCTTCTGGAACTCGGGTTCTTTGCGAATCAAGCCGGCACGCATGCTGAAGCCGGTTTTCGGCAGGTGCAGCGTTTCTCGGTATCGATCTTTTTTCTTCTCGGTCATGATCTCTCCACACGGCCAGTGCCGTTGAATTGGGGATTCTACACGGGACAGGGCGGAGCCGGTACCAAAAGGGAAGGCAATTAAACAGCAAAGTGGACAGGGTGGACGATCTGGACGTTGTGGACAGTCCACGGAGTCCACTCCGTCCACGATGTCCACCCCAATGCTGCCCCATCTGCCCCTGACGCTTTAACCACCCCCTGTTCCCCACTCCCTGGTATCCTCCCCTCTCGATTTCGCCGACCGCTCCTCCCCAGGGACTAGAACGGGGCTCGGAATTGTCGGTAATGGGGAGGATGCACTCCTCGGAGGAACGCATGGATAAGAAACGACCCGATTTTCATCGCCGAGATTTCGTCAAGCTGCTGGCCGGCAGCGCTGCCGCGACCGGCTTTTCGATCCCTCTGACCTCATGCGGCCCGAGATCGACAGCTGCGGGCAAACGGGTCATCGTGCTTGGCCTCGACGGCCTCGACCCGAAGATGGTCCAGGCGATGATCGACATGGGAAGGGCGCCCAACTTCAAGAAGCTGGCGGCGATGGGCTCCTTCAAACCCCTGGAGACGACGATGCCCGCCTTGAGCCCGGTGGCATGGTCCTCCTTTATCACCGGCATGAGTCCCGGCGGTCATGGCATCGTCGACTTCACGGTCCGGGACCCCAAGACCTATACGCCCAAGTTCTCAATCTTTGAAAATACGCCCCCCGACATCGCCATCAATCTCGGCGACGTCGAGCTTCCGATCAAGGGCGGCGGCCCGGTCTGCCTGCGGAAGGGCACCCCATTCTGGTCCTATCTGACCGAGAGGGGCATCCCGGCCTGGATCTCCAAGATTCCGACCAACTTCCCGGTCGATGAGACCGCAACTATGGCGATCTCCGGTATGGGCACGCCTGATCTGACCGATTCTTACGGATCCTTCAGCTATTTCACCTCCGACACCTGGGAGCATTATCCCGACATCTCCGGCGGTACCGTGCACTACGTCGAGGTCCGGGACAATAGAATTGACGCCGAACTCCTCGGTCCGGAGAACGCTTTTGCGTCCCACGAGGAGGGCAGCAACGACCCTCATGCCGGCAAGGCAAAGGCGCCGTTCACTGTCTACATCGACTCGGAACGCAACGTCGTCCGCCTGGAGATCCAGGGCCGTACGGTCGTGCTCAACGTTGGCGAGTATTCCGACTGGATTCCGATCGACTTCGAACTGATGCCCATGATCGCCAGTGCCCGGGGCAACGCGCGGTTCATGGTCAAAGAGCTGAAGCCCCACTTCAAGCTCTACGTCACGCCGATCAACATTGATCCCACCGACCAGGCGGCGCCGGTGACCTATCCCAAGGAACTCGGCGCCGAGATCGCCCGCGATATCGGAGCCTTCTGGACCAAGGGCCTGCCGTGCGACACCAAGGCCTTCGATTACGGAATCCTCAATGACGAACAGTACGTCGGACAGGCGCAAGTCCTCCTCAAGGAACGGATGGAACTGTTCGACCACCTCTATTCGCGCTTTGACGAGGGCCTGTTCTATTTCTACGTCTCCTCGACCGACCAGGACACCCACATGTTGTGGCGCAACATGGACAAGACGCACCCCAAGCACGCAGAGTCTGACATTCGCTACGCAGGCTACCTCCATCACCTGTACGAGGAGATGGACAAGTTGGTCGGAAAGGTCTTGCCCGCGGCAGAAGACCCGAACACCCTGGTGCTGATCTGCTCCGACCACGGCTTCGCACAGTTCGGACGCCAATTCCACCTCAATACCTGGCTGCGCGACAACGGCTACCTTGCCATAAAGGACGCTGCCAAGAAAAAGGAAGAGACGACGATCTTCGATGTCGATTGGTCCCAGACCCTGGCCTATAACATCGGCTTCAACGGCCTCTACCTCAACCTCAAGAACCGGGAAGGCAAGGGCATCGTCGAGGCCGAGAAGGCCGGCGAGATCACGGCCCGCATCTCCCGCGAACTGACGGCTCTGAACGACCCCGAAACCGGAATACCACCGATCATGCGGGTCTATCCCAAAGACGAGATCTACAAGGGCGAGTTGGTCAAGGACATGCCGGAAATGCTGGTGGGATTCCACCCGGGCTATCGGAATTCCTCGCCATCGGTTCTGGGCTCCACCGGGCAGACAACGATCGACCTCAACCCATGGGCCTGGAGCGGCGACCACTCGATGGCCCGCGACGCCGTCCCCGGTTCGCTGTTCTCGAGCCGAAAGGTCGCCAAAGCCAACCCGTCGATCCTCGACCTGCCGGTGACGATTTTGGAGTTCTTCGGCATCGGCAAACCGGAGCAGATGGAAGGCTCGTCGATCTATTCACCCAATAGGGTTGGGTGAGTGAGGGTCTGACTGACCAGTGTCTGCCGCATCCAAGATCGCTGGCGCGGTTAACTACCACTGCCGCTACCTGCTGTTCCAGATCCGGTTTCCAAACCCCGGCCTTCGGGAACGCCTGTAGGCGTCCCCGCTCGGCCCTTTCCCTCAAGGGGCAGCAGAGTTGAGAGTGGGAGAACATCGCCCCTTGAGGGAAATGACCTCGACGGCCTACGGCGTCGGCCGAGACTCGATTGCCGAGGCGTGCGCCGTGGATTGCCACCCTATGCATTGTTCGCAACTGCACTTATGGTAGGAGGTTAGCCTGAGAACAATGCAAAGAGTGGCACGTCCCGTCCGCGAGGGCGCTCTTGGTTTTGCACGCCGCCGTCAGGTTAGCTCTTCCTCGTCCTCTTGCCGTCTTCGTCATAGCCGTAGTGGTAGTAGGAGTAATAGTAAGTCGAGTAGTAGTGGTCTCTTTCGATGTCGACGTTGTTCAGCAACACGCCGGCAACCCGGACCCCGCTCCTCTTCAGCGTCCGCATCGCATCTGCCACAACCTGCCGGCGAGGACCACCGTACTTGACGACCGCCAGAACCATGTCGACCAATTGCGCCGCCACGACCGGATCAGTCACCGACGCTGTCGGCGGTGAGTCGAGGATCACCCAGTCGTAATTCTCTCTGGCAGCGGCCAGTAAATCCTTGAAGCTCTGCTTCCCAAAAAGTTCCGGTGGGTTGGAAGGCAGCGGCCCCGATGTCACCATATCCAGATTGGGAGCATCTGCCAATCCGTGAATCACGTCCTTGAGTTCACTCTCACCCAGGACCAGGCTGGTCAGGCCTCGCGTATTCTTGACCTTCATCATGTGGTGAAGCTTTGGTTTGCGGAGATCGCCGTCGATCAGAAGAACTCGAGCCCCTCCGGCCGCCAACACCTTGGCAAGATTGAACGAAGCGGTGGTCTTGCCCTCGGACGGCACCGACGACGTCACCAGCAGGATCTGGCACCCTTCACCTCGAGCGGCCAACATCAACGCCGTGCGCAAGGTCTGGAAGGCCTCCCTCAAGGCACGGTTGTTGTCCTCGGTCAATTTAGGTAGTGCCGCCAAGACTTCGAGGCCCAAGTACCGTTCGACCTGGTCCGGCGTACGCAGGGTGTGGTCCAGGAAGTCCAGTCCGAGCACCAGACCGATGCCGAGAAATAGCCCCAGAACTCCGCCGAGGGCCACCGTTCGCCTCAAATTGGGGCTGAACGGCCCCGAAGGCGGCGTTGCCTTCTCGATCACCCGAATATTATTCATCCAGGCGGTCGCCGAGAGGTCGGCCTCGTTGGATCGTGCCAGTATGTCGTCGAGGAACCTCTTGTTTTGGAGGTAGACCTCCTCGAGCCGGTCGTACTCCAGGCTGGTCTTGGAGAGTTCGATCGTCTCAGTCCTCAGGCCCTGGATATTCTCGAAGAGCGACTGTTCCCTCCGCTTGACGATGTCGAATCGAGTCTCCATCCCCACCCGCAGGGTCTGGATCTGGCGCTCGATCGTCTGGTCGATGCCCTCGAGTCGGGTCCGGAGTTCCTTGATCGCCGGGTGGCCCTCCCTGTAGGTCCCCAATTTGTCCAGCAACTCGACCTCGACCTCACCCCGTCGCTGCAACAGGCTGGAGATCGTCGCATCCTCCAGGACCTCGGGGAAGGCCACCTCGGACACGTGTCGTGCCCTCAGTTGATTGAGGGCACTCATCTTGGTCTCGAGATGGATCCGCTCGGCCTTGGCCTGGGCATACTCTTTCGTCAGAAGGTCAACCTGTTCGGTGATGACGTTCTTCTGTTCGTCGGCGAAACCCAGACTGTCATGTCCCTCCTGGAACGACATCAGACTCCGCTGGCCATCCTCGACCTGCAAACGAAGAGGATCCAACCGGGACTGGATGACCTCGTAAATCTTTCGGGTCTTGTCGATCCCATCCTCGATGTTGGCGTCGATGTACTGTTGGACGTATACGTTGAGCCACTCTGCAACTCGATCGGGATCCCGCCCGACCATCGACAATTCGATGACATTGCTCTCCGACACCGGCTTGACCGTCAACCCTCCAAGGACAATTCCCGGACCCGGGTTCCTTCCTTCGAACTCAGGAAGCGAGGCCAGTCCCAGCTGGTCCACGACCCGTTTGGCCAACCGGTCGGTTTCCAAAACCTGCACCTGGTCGGAAATGTACCGATCCAACTGCCAGTAGCTGACGAAGGCATCAAACTGGTTGTTGTTGATCGAACTGGTCG
>JAUWTC010000233.1 GCA_030609785.1 Holophagae bacterium | reverse complement strand
TCCGGGCGCCAGGACCTTTTGGAATCGACGTTGAGGACGATCCAGGATCTCCTGGAGTCGATCAACTCCGTTCGGTTGAAGGCGATCGATCAGAGGGCGGACGGGGTGGAAGCCGGGCTCAATCAGACCACCGACGAGGTCACCAGGCTCCGAGACGGTCTGATGCCCGCCGCCGAGGGCCGGTGGAACGCCCTGTTTGAGCGCTTGGCTTTTGAACTGGAGGAAACCGCCTCCCTGGTTGAACGGATCCTCGCATCCGAGCCCCTGCCGGCGATCGAGTCTGGTCCGCCCGAGCGGGCTCTGGCACAAGCCTTGGCGAAGGTCCAGCCCCTCCTGGTTGAGGCCTTCCGGGGTTCAGAGGCCGAGATCGGCCACCGAATGGAGAGCGTTCTCCCGCTATTTGAAGGACACGTCCCGGTCCTGGACCTGGGATGCGGTCGGGGGGAACTCCTGCTGCTGTTGAGAGAGGCCGGGATTGAGGCCAAAGGTGTCGAATCCGATGTCGCTCTGGTTCAGGGAGCGGTTCGGCGGGGCCTCGAAGTGGACCATACCGATGTCCTTGGCGCCCTTCGCGCGCTCGATGAAGCGTCGGTCGGCGCGGTCACCGCCTTTCACCTCTTCGAGCATTTCTCCGGCGCCGAGCTGTCCGAGGTTCTCGACCAGTGCCGGCGGGTCCTCCGTCCGGAGGGCATTCTGGTGGCAGAGTGTCCCAACCCACACAATATTCGAGTTGGGGCATCGTTGTTCTGGCAGGACCCGACCCACGTCAGGCCGTTGCTGCCCGAAACACTGAGTCTGTTCCTCAAGGCTTCGGGATTCAGAGTCCGGAACCTCGAGTATCTGCACCCCTTCCCTGAAGAGCAGTGCCTGAGGCCGGACAATGGTCCAACGGTGGATCCGGTCATCGACGGTCGCATCGATCGATTGGAGGCTCGCCTGGATGAGCTTCTGCACGGTCCTCGCGATTTCCGGGTGGTGGCGGTCAAGAAGCAGGGCTCAGGGGAAAGGGAATAGGGGTCAGGTGGGGCATGATCGTCAAAGAGTTTTTTCTTCTGGAAAATTCTATGGCTTCAAAGGCATAACCGTGGATTTCAACACCGGATATTGCCGCGGAGGGCACAAGCATCAGCCCTAATCCCTAATCCCTAAATCCTAACCCCTCAACCAAACAGCCGTATTTGAAGAAATATGATAATAAGTCTCACAATGAATTTGCATTCAGTCCTAGACAATTTCGTTCTTCGGGTTCACAATCCGCTGTCAGCGAGCTGAGGCTCGTCAAGGGAGGTTTTCCATTATGCCCACGGGCGACTTGGTATTGGCAATGTTTGGTTCCGGTGGTGACGGTGTCGTCACCATGGGAGAAATGATGGCACAGGCGGGGGCCAAGGACGGTCTCGATGTCATGAGGGTCGAGGCCTATGGTCCTCAGATTCGCGGCGGTGAGTCGTCCTGCACGGTGCGGTTGAGTTCTCAGCCCATCTACACCCAGGGAGACCAGGTTGAGGTCGTCGTCGTCTTCAACTGGCAGGATTTTCTTCGCTTTAAGGGCGAGTTGGTCGTTGCCCAGGATGCCGTGGTCCTGTACGAAGAATCCGACACGACGCCTCTGGAAGACGTGGGCTTGAGCCTCGGTGAGGACGCGCGCTGGATTCCGGTGCCTTTCATCGCACTGGCCAAGGAGGCTGCCGGGACGACGTTGGCCAAGAACATCGTCACCCTTGGCATTCTCAGCGAGGCCTTCGGCGTCCCTCAGGCCCTGATCGAGAAAGCGATTACCCATAAATTCTCCAAGAAGAAGGCCGCGGTCCTCGAAGCCAACCTCAAGGGCTACAAGGCAGGCATCGAGTGGGGTGTGGGGATCAAGGATCGGGTTGCCGACTATTACCTGGAGTATGAGCCCGGTGAGCCCCGGCTGTTGATGTCGGGCAATGAGGCGTCGGCCGTCGGCGCCCTGCACGCGGGCTGCCGCTTCTTTGCCGGCTACCCGATCACACCGTCCTCCGAGGTCTTGCACTTCCTGTCGGAGTGGATGCCCAAGGTCGGTGGATCGATCATCCAGACCGAGGACGAGTTGGCCGCAATGGGAGCGATCATTGGCGGTTCGTTCGCCGGAGTGAAATCGATGACCGCAACGTCGGGTCCCGGCCTTGCGTTGATGACTGAGATGCTGGGTCTTGCCTCGATGGCCGAGATTCCGGTAGTGATCATCGACGTACAGCGGGGCGGACCCTCGACCGGCTTGCCGACCAAGTCAGAGCAGTCGGACCTGTGGCAGGCCCTTTGGGGATCCCACGGAGACGCGCCTCGCGTCGTGCTGGCGCCGGCGGACGTCGAAGACTGCTTCCATGCCACCGTGGCGGCCTTCAACATCGCCGAAGAGTCCCAGATGCCGGTCATCGTTCTGTCCGACCAGTTCATCGCACAGCGTCGGGAGACAATGTCTCCCTTGACTCTCAGGCACAAGGTCGTCGATCGCGTTCGGCCGACCGACGAAGAGCTTGCCGAGGGCAACTACCAGAGGTATGCCTACACTGAGTCGGGCATTTCTCCCATGACCTGGCCGGGCATCAAGAACGGCCAGTACCAGACCAATGGGCTGGAGCACACCGAGGACGGTCGCCCGACTTCGATGCACCTCGTTCACGAGAAGATGAACCAGAAGCGCTACGAGAAACTGCGCGATGTCCGAAGCAGGTACAGCTACGTGCGGAAGTACGGGGCGGAAAAGGCCGACGTCGGCATCCTGTGCTGGGGCTCCTGCAAGGGTCCCGTCAAGGAGGCCGTCCTGCGCGCCGAGGCCAAGGGTCACAAGGTGTCCGCCTTTGTGCCTCAGGTCCTGTATCCGTTCCCGCAGGCCGAGTTCGAGGAGTACCTCAAGACGGTCAAGAACGTGGTCGTGGTCGAGATTAGTTATTCGGCTCAGTTTTACAAGTACCTGAAGACCTTCCTCGACATGCCGAAAGACACCTTCGTATTCAAACGGTCGGGCGGCAAGAACCTCACCGTGTCGGAGGTCGAAGAGAAAATTGAAAGGGTGCTCGAATTGAGCGCCGTTCGAAAGGAGGTGCTGGTATGAGCGCCGTCGAGATGATTCAACTGAAACCCGGTGATTACAAAACCGATCTCAAACCAGTGTGGTGCCCCGGATGCGGCGACTATGGGGTGCTCAACGCCCTGTATCGATCCCTGGCCAAGCTCCAGATCGAACCCTGGAATACCGTCATCATGTCCGGTATCGGGTGTTCGTCACGGTTGCCGGGCTATGTCGATACCTACGGGTTCAATTCCGTTCACGGAAGGGCCTTGACCCTGGCCACCGGCGTCAAGTCCGCTCGCCCGGAGCTGACGGTGATCACCGTTGGTGGCGACGGGGACGGCATGGCGATCGGCGGCAACCACTTCATCCATTCGTGCCGCCGTAATATGGACATCACCTACATCCTGATGCACAACGAGATCTACGGTCTGACCAAGGGTCAGGTGGCGCCGACGACGCCGACGGGAGACAAGACCAAGTCGACCTTCTACGGCAACCCCGAAGCGGCGCTGGATCCCTGTGAGTTGGCAATCTCAACTGGGGCCACCTGGGTCGGACGAGGATTCTCCGGCGACATGAAGACCCTGGTGCCTTTGATGACTGAAGCGATCAGTCATCACGGTTTCTCATTCCTCAACGTCATGTCGCCCTGCGTCACCTTCAGGGGTGACGACCAATTCAAGGTGATGAAAGAGAAACTTCAGAACGTGCCCGAGGATCACGACGTCACCTCCCGTCGCGCGGCGATCTATTACACCCGGGAGCAGGGCGTCATCACGCAGGGCGTGCTCTACAACACCCAGCAGCCCTCCCTGACGGACCGTATCCTCGAACTGAGGGAACAGACCCTGGGTGATAAAACCCCTCCGACGACGGACGAGATCTTCCAGGCTTTCTATCCGCAGTTTTAAGGAGCTTTCAGCTATTAGCTGTTAGGACATGATCCAACGGGCCGGCTTGCCGGCCCGTTGTTTTTGCAACTCCCGTCCCAACATCGGGAACGATAACGGGCACGGGCGCGGGCTCGGGTTTTAGGGCCCCAGCCCCGTCCAAGGCCACCACTGCCCGGCGCCCCGCCGCGTTATTTCAGCGACTCACCGCAGTAGGGACAGAAAAGAAAATCGTGATCTGCCGGAAGCTGATGGCCATTGGGGCATTGGGCATCCACCTCCGCATCCAGGACGGTCGTAACGAATCCGAGGAGCGAATCCTCCCGGAGGCCGGTGATTTGTGCCTCAATCGTGATCGTTGCCCCTTGTCGCAGGCCGTCGACGATTCTCGGCGCTGCCGTCAGGGCATAAAGTTGGTATTTCCCGGACCTGATGATGATCAAGGTGGCTTGGTCGGCCCCACCGAGGCGGCTGATGGCCTTTTGGTTTGGTGTCTTTCCGGGAGAGGCGCCTGCGGTCTGATCGTCTCTGACCAGGATGCCCTGGTACTCCCAGGAGAAGAGTGTAGGTCTGGCATCGGGTCCATCGGACTGGCCTGCGTCGAGATCAACGGAGCTGAGGGTCCAGACGGCGCCGGTGAACCTGACGACCGTTCCGTCGAGATCTCGGCGGAAGTCTTCGAGGACCCGTCGCCGGGTCGATACTGCTGTGCCTTGCATTGCCTTGCCAAGCTCTTCGAGCTTCTGACGTGCATCCGGCGCCTGGGCGCCCGGCGCCGGATTGCTCAGGGCGACCATCAGTGCGAACACGAGAGAGATAACGGGATTGAGCTTCATGTCTTCCTCCAGGACCGGACAGTATTATCGCCGATCCTGGGCCCAGTCCAAATCCTGGCAAGTCTAACCTTGATGTGTCACGGCAAGGTCGACGTCCATGCCAGTGTGTCGCCCTCCTCGAAGCCGTCGCAGAACAGGCACAGCCTGAGCCCCCAGAGTTCGTGGCCGTGGTCCACGTCGCCGGCGCTGAAGAGCAGCAGGTCTCCGATCTGGGTGAAAAGGCTTGGATAGCCGTCATCGGTGGGATGGAAATCTTGCACCATGGTCGTGCCGGCCTCGGTCCCATCCGAGCGCCAGAGTTCGAACTCGTGGACACCATCGTCCGCCGAGAAGTAGATCAGCCCACCGGTGGCGATGATCTCGCTGCTGACGTAGTTCATCGAGTCGCCGCCGGTGTTGATGTCCTTGACCATCCATGTTCCGGCCTGGGTGCCGTTCGAACGCCACAGCTCACGCCCGTTC
>JAUWTC010000168.1 GCA_030609785.1 Holophagae bacterium | reverse complement strand
TCAACCACCCGAATCGCCTCATCGACCCGCGTCTGGAGGCTGTGTTCGACCAGGTTCTTGAGGGTCCGGGTCGATCCGGCGCAGGTGGCGCAGTCTCCTGTGAAGCGGCAGTAGACGACGGTACCCTTGATGTCGATTAGCTCGAGGCCTCCGTCATCCTTGGCCAACTGCGGTCGGACGATGTCGTCGAGGACTCGTTCGATGTCTTTGGCGAATCGGAATGGCGTGCGCTCCCCGCCGGCAGCCGGGGTGGTGGCCTGGCCTGCTACGGGCAAGGACGGCATCTGGGCAAACGCATCGCTCGGCCGGCCCCAAGCCTCGTCCAGCAGGTCCTGCAGTCCACCGGGTGTGTGGTGGCAGGACATGCAACCGCCTCCGGCCTTGACGGCGCCGGTAATGTCGGCGATCGACTTGAGCTCGAGTTCCTTGATCTTACGTCGGAGGTAGGGCTCGGTCAGGCCGAAACATTGGCAGACCAGGCGGCCCTCGTCGACCTCGTCTTCGCGGATGTCGATGCCGAGATCGGCCATGGGCACTCCGCGCTTGCGTGCCCAATCGAAGACCGCGGCCTCAAGCGCCTCGGCGCCCATGACCGAACAGTGGATCTTGGCCTGGGGCAGGCCGCCGAGGTACTTGACGATGTCCGTGTTGGTGATCTTCAGGGCCTCGATCGGTGTGTAGTTGCCCTCCTCGACCAGGCGGCACATCGCTTCGGAGGCGGCAATCGCCGAGGTGCAGCCGAAGGTCAGGTAGCGGGTCTCGACGATACGGTCCTGCAAGGGGTCGGTCGGGTGGCGTTCGACGCGGAAGCTGAAACGCAGGGCATCGCCACAGGCGATCGAGCCGTGCTCGCCCATACCATCGGCGTTCTCGATCTCCCCCAGGTGGGTTCCATACTTGCCCTGGACGGCGTCCATGAATAGCTGGGTGGTTTTTTCGGAATAATTCCAGGTCATCGGTCCTCCGGCCGCCCGGAACCCCAGGCGACAGGATATGATAGCAGCCATAACCTTGGGGAGGACTCTGATGGGTTTCCAATTCTTTGCTCTGCTCCTGTTTGCTCTTCCGGTTTTTCTTTTCTTCGCGTACATAGTGATGAGAACGCGCTACAAGAAGGCGGGGCCGGACGAGGCCCTGATTGTCTTCGGCCGGCGCAAGTTGCTGGGTCGAAAGGTGCGGACCGACAAGGGCGAGATCGAGGGCTTCCGGATCATTCGCGGCGGTGGCACCTTCGTCTGGCCCGCGTGGGAGCAGTACGAGATCCTGTCGCTTCGGATGATGACGCTGGAGATCGACCTCCCGCACGTCTACACGATTCAGGGCATCCCGATCAACGTCAAGGCGGTGGCGCAGGTCAAGGTCCAGGGTGATGTCGAGCACATCCGGCGAGCGGCTGAGGGCTTCCTCGGCATGCCGGTCGACGATGTCCAGGCGACGATCAAGGAAACCGTCGCGGGCCATCTTCGCGGCATCGTCGGTACCCTGACGGTCGAGGAGCTCTACAGGGACCAGAGGACCTTTCAGGAGAAGGTCCGTGATGAGGCCCACGTCGACCTCGAGGGCATGGGTTTCGAGTTCCGGTCCTTTGTCTTTCAGGCGATTCAGGACGACGAGGGTTACCTCAACGCCCTGGGACAGCCCAAGATCCAGGAGGCTCTCAAGGGCGCCCGCATCGCGACGGCCAACGCCGACCGGGATGCGGCGATCGAGGAGGAGCATGATCGGCAGGAAAAAGAACAGAAGCGCCTCAGCGTCGACACTGAGATCGCCGAGAGCGACCGGGCCTTGAGCCTCAAGAAGGCTTCGATCCGCAGGGAGGTCGATGTCGCCGACGCCCAGGCGGTCAAGGCCGGCGAAATGGAAATCAAGGTACAGAATATTGCCATCGCCGAGCGAGAGGTTGAGCGTCAGAAACTGGAACTCAACGCCTCGGTTCGAGAACTGGCCGATGCCGAGAAATACCAGACGGAGCGCAATGCCGATGCCGATAAGTACCGGATCGAGCGCCAGGCGGCGGCGGAACGCACGCGCCGCGAGGAGTCGGCGAAGGCCCTGCAGGCCGAGGGTATTGCCAAGGCCGAGGCCGAATCGGTGCAGCGTCGCCAGATTGGACTTGCCGAGGCTGAGGCGATCCAGGCCAAGGGTGAGGCCGAAGCCGAAGCGCGGCGGTTGCTGGCCGAGGCCCTCAAGCTCTACAACGAGGCAGGCCTCTCGATCGAGGCCCTCAAGGTCCTTCCGGAGATCGCGGCGGCGGTGTCCGAGCCCCTGGCCCGTGCGGGAGAGACGACGATCATTTCTACCGGCGGCAATCCCGGTGACGGAACCGGCGCCGCCCGCCTGACCGACGATGTCATCCAGGTGATGACACAGTTGGGGCCGATCATGAAGCAGCTCTCAGGCGTCGATATGGAGAAAATGCTCCGGGATCTCGCGCGGTTGCCCGGGGCGGTCGCGGACAAGGTCGGAGGTGGCGCCAAGCCACGGGCCGGCAAAAAGCCCGGACAGGTGTTCGGCGGAGAATAAATGGGTCTTCCCGAACAACTGTCGGCAATGGTCTTCGAACTGAGGGGGGCGGGATCTCCCGTGGCCAAGGCGAAGGCTTTGGCGAGGGCGTGGCGAATGGTCCGCCGACTCAGCCCCGTTGACCGAATGACCCTGGCCGAAGAGGCGGGCTTCGAGGGGGCCGAGGACCTGCTGGAGAGCCTTGCCGCCAAGAAGGGCGGGGTGGCGCCGGCGTTGATGCTGCAATTTCTGAACCGCCTTCGGGATCGAGGGGACGAGGGGCTCTCCGATGTGATGGCGGGACTCAGGGACCCCGAGACCCGGGACGAGATCCTGATGCGTGGCGCCGATGCAGTCGCCGAGGCCTTCGGGCCGGAAGCGGCCGAGGACGAGGAGGCCCCGGAAGGACCGGGGGACTTGACCGGTGCCATCGCTGCGGTGCCGGAGCCTCAGGCGCCACCGCCTCCGATCGAGCACGAGAACACGACGGCCGCTGAGCCGGTGTTCGAGCCGACCGCGATCGATTTTCGAGCCCCTGAGACCGGCCATGGTGCGCCCGAGAGAACACGGGAGGTCGGCCGAGATAAACCGGAACCATTGCCGATTGTCACCGAGACCCCCCCGATCGAGGCCGAAGTCGGACCTGCCGAGGCCGGGAGCATCGACGTGGGTTTCCTGGTTGAAGACCTTGAAGCTGAGACGTCATTGGTGGATCGGCTCTTGTGCCTCCGAGAGGCGATCCCGGCCGTTGGGGCCGGTGGAGGTGACCTCGGCCGCCTGGTCGAGGCCTTTCCCGATGGGTGGGCCCGACGACGGGCGTTGGTCGCCCTGCTGGAGGCCGGTCTGCCGGCGGATGTCGGTGACGCTCTCGACCTCATCGGTAATCTCGAGAGGCCTGTCGATCGGCGGTGGTGTCTGGGCGTGCTGGCCGACCGCGGTGACTTGCAAGGCGCCGAGGCCGAAAGGGCCTTGGAAATGGTCGAAAGCCCGACCTTGCGCCGACGGATTTTGCGGGCTGCCCGCTGAGAGCCGTCCGCGTCCTGTTGGTTTCAGCTTCGCCCGATTGGCGGTAGACTGCCTCGATGAAGCGGATACTGCGACCCACAACCCTGGCGGCAACCGTCATCCTCTCCTGCCTGGGGCTTCTGTCCTGTGGGGCTGACCCGTCGGTTTCCGCCGGCACGGGGGGTGCGGTCGCATCGGCGGCGCCAAGGGCGACCGCGGCTGGGCTCGAGATACTGGAAGGGGGTGGCAACGCAGTCGATGCTGCAGTTGCGACGGCGCTGGTGCTGGCGGTCGTCCACCCCAACGCCGGCAATCTGGGCGGCGGGGGCTTCGCCGTCATTCGTATGGGCGATGAGGTCGAGGCCCTTGACTTCAGGGAGACGGCGCCGGCGGCCGCTCGAGCTGAAATGTATCTGGATGAGAATGGGGAGGCGGTTCCTGATCGATCCCTGATCGGTCCTCTGGCGGCCGGAGTTCCGGGTTCGCCCCATGGGTATTTCGAGTTGCACCGGCGGTACGGAACGCTGCCCTGGAAACGAGTGGTCGATCCGGCCATCAGGGCGGCCAGGGATGGTTTTGTCGTTACGGACCGTCTTGCCGGCGCCCTCGAAGAGAATGCCGACCTGCTCGGACGGTTCGAGGCAACGGCCGCGGTGTGGTTGCCCGGGGGGCACCCGCACGGTGCGGGGTCGATCGTACGGATTCCGGCGCTGGCCGAAAGTCTCCTTGCCTACGCCGACCGGGGACCCGTTGCGCTGATGGAGGGGTCGATCGCGGCGGCAGTCGTTGCGGCATCCGAGCGCCATGGCGGCATTCTCAGCCTGAAAGACCTGGCCGATTATCGTCCTATTTGGCGGCGGCCGATCAGGTTTCGGGCCTTTGGCTGGGAGGTTGCCTCGATGCCGTTGCCCTCGTCAGGCGGTATCATCCTGGGCCAGACCTGCGGCATGCTGGAGCGCCTGGACTGGGCGGCGAGGCCCAGGGACGGAGCCGATCGGGCCCATCTGTTGGCCGAGGTCTGGCGCCGGGCCTATGCCGACCGTTTTCTGTTGGGAGACCCCTCGACATCGCAGGCAGCAGCCGAGGATCTGCTTTCGCCGGAGTGGTTGGACCTGAGAGCGGCGACAATCGATGTCGAGCGGGCCACACCCTCGGACGAGATTTTGCCGTGGCCGGGACCGCCGACCGAAAGCGACCAGACGACCCATTTTTCGGTTGTTGACGCCGAGGGCAACGCTGTGGCTCTGACCACCACCCTCAACGGCAGCTTCGGCAGCGGTCTGCTCGTTCCTGAGGCCGGTTTCCTGCTGAATGACGAAATGGATGACTTTGCCGCCCGGCCGGGGAGGCCCAATCAGTTCGGTCTGGTCCAGGGCGAGGCCAACGCCGTTGGGCCGGGCAAACGCATGCTCTCGTCAATGACGCCGACGGTGGCATGGCGTGACGGCGAGATCTTGGCTCTCGGGGCTCCGGGTGGGTCACGAATCCCGACCGGAACGGCCCAGGTCTTGCTCAATACCGTCGTCGACGGTGATGGATTGCAGTCGGCCGTCGACCGGCCGCGGGTTCATCATCAATGGCGACCCGACGCCATCTGGGCCGAGGCGGATGCCCTGACCCCGGAAACCCGGCAGGAACTGATCAGGCGGGGTCACGACATTCGAAAGCGCAACGCCATCGGGCTTGTGCAGATTGTCAGGCGGACGGCCGATGGGATGTGTCAGGCTGTTGCCGACCCCCGGGGGCCGGGTTCGGCTGCTGTCGTCGGTAAACAAGGGGCCCGGCCGGGCCCCTGGGAGATGAATCAATGAATATGCATAAGGGGCCTCCGATCATCGGACAGTTGATCGCCGAACACGAGATTGTCGAGGGGGTTGTTGGTTCGCTCCACCGGTGGGCGAGGGAAGGGCAGGAGGTGGATCCCGAGGCTCGGGCGGCCTACATCGCCTTTTTCAGGGTGTGGGCGAAGGGTTTTCACCACCAACAGGAAGAGACCATCCTTTTTCCTGCCCTGAATGAGCACGTTGAAATCCCCTTGGACCATGGTCCTCTCAAGGTCCTGACCGACGAGCACGAGCGTGAGGTGGAGTTGGTCGCCCTTTTGGAGAGTGCTGATCCGGGTGAACCAACTCTGACTGCAGTCCTGGAACTGGCCCATCTCTTGTGGATGCACATCGACAAGGAAAACAGCGTCGTCCTTCCGGAGGCCGGTGAGCGCCTGGTCAGATCGGGTATCAGTTCACTCGAGGGGTTGGCCGAGGGTCCGGATGAGGTGGCGGTCCGAGAGGCGGTCGAGCCTCTGGTGGCCCGCTGGACGCCTCTGGAGGACGACGACCTCTACCGCGGGGACGGGTGCATGGCCTGTTCGGCCTATGGAGACACCTGCGGCGGCATCGAGAAAGAGTGGTGGAACGCCTGGGAGTGGGAACAACACCTGTCCTACGAGGAGTAGTGATGGCGATACTGTTCAAGGCCACACGCAAACTCGAAAACCAGATCGACGAGTATCTGGATACCGTCAGCCAGGGGCTGATTGTCTTTGGCGAAGGGGTCAAACACTACCTGGAGCGTGATTCCAGCCGCTTTGAAGAACGGATCAAGGCCATCGAGCGACTGGAAGCGCAAGCGGACAGCCTGCGGCGGACGATCGAAGGTGGCCT
>JAUWTC010000405.1 GCA_030609785.1 Holophagae bacterium | reverse complement strand
GGTCCAGATTAGACACGCGTGTATAGCTTGCGAGTACGGACGGCAATCCGTTTCCAGCCATCAGGCGGGCTCGGGCCAGCCATATCCGTACTCGCTTTTCCATTCTCCTGTTATAGGACCTCCGTTCGCGTTACCGTTGCCGACTCTTCTCGGGTTCAACGCCAACTCACACAACCTCATCCGAGGATGCTCGACCCGGAAATTCCTCGGAGTGCGTGTTTGAGTCCAGCATCGAAAGGGTCGTGACAAAGCGCTGCGGTAACGACAACGACAACGGTAACGGGCTCGGGGTTAAGGCGCACCGTTTCCTCTTGGTTCCGGCTTCGCCAGGTCAGGTAATAGGCTGCGGTAGGCCTCGGCTGAAGCCAAGACGTCTTCGGTGTAGCCCCGAGTCACATCGAAGGTGATTGTCAGCACGAAGCGGGCCTCGTCACAATCGGCGCCGCACTGTTCGAGCCAGAGACGCGATTGGGCCTCCCCGGCGTTGTAGGCTGCGACCGCTCCCGCGCTGAAGCCCTCGAAACTGCGGCTCAGGCGCCCCAACTCGGCCGCCCCCAGCTCGAGACTCCACTCGGGTTCGAAAAGCTGGTCGGGCGTCGGGGTTACCTTCCCAACCCTGGCCGCCACCGTGGCCGCCGTCAGCGGCATCAACTGCATCAGGCCGCGCGCGCCGACCACGGACAAAACTCCGGGGTTCCATCGCGACTCTTCACGCGCAACGCCGGAGACAATCGCCCAGTCGATACCACCGCCATCTGCCGCCTTCATCACCTCGTCAGGCCGGGGCATCGGGTAATACGCCGCTTCCAAGGCTTCCGGATAGGCCCGCATCGGGACGTCGGCACCCCAACTCCGCCAAACCGCCTGAGCCGTTCGAATCGCTCGCCATGGGCTGTCTCCAGCAAGGAACTGATGCACCGTCCACAGTCCCTCCTCCGGAGGTTTGACGGGAAAGCCCCCTGGGTCCCAACGAACGGCTTCCCGGATCAGGCCGATGGACCAGAGGTTCCCAGCCAATCCGCTCACCGAGGGTTCGGCCTCCACAGGACGAATAGAGCGGGCCGCGGCGAGACGCTTTCGGAGGCCGATCAGGGCGTCGAGGTCAAACTCCAACACCACCCACCGTCTCAGAGCAGGACCGACACTGGTTCCCTCCGCGTCGACCATTTCTTTCTGGCGGCCCCGCCAGTCGGCGGTCACCTCCGGCGGGAGCGACCCCATCACCCTCCGAGCTTGACCCCCCCAGAAGGCATTGAGGTCCTTCACAGCGCTTTCCAGCATGGCAACCGCTTCCAGGGGGCGATCGCTCCGCGCCAGCTCTCCAGCAGCCACGACCCGTGCCGGCCCCCTCCAGGGGCGGATTTGGATCAATTTCAAGGTACCGAGAGCCTCTTCTGTCCTGCCCATGGCCAACTCGTTGAGCGCCATCAACACCCGCCCCCGGGCCTTGGCGGAAGTTGACCTCATGCGGGCAAGGCCGAGGTCCGCCAGATCTCGGCGCCCTTGGCGCAACCGAAGTCTGATCAAGAAAAGGCGCCGATCGTCGGAAGTCTTGGTCACAACGGCCCGGCGTGCCATCTCGACCGCTCCCCCGAGATCTCCGGCCAATTCTCGGGTCCGTGCCAGATGCACCTGGATCTCCGCCCTGCGGGTTTCAGTCGGCGCCGTCTTCAGTGCACGGTGATACCACTTTTCGGCCTCGGCCCATCGATCCAGCCTGAAGGCACACCGCCCCCTGAGAAAGGCCGTCTCGGATTCCGGGATGTCCTTCGATGTCAACCCGGCCACAATCTCGAGAGCCGACGCCGCCTCTTCATACAGCGCATGGCGAAAGAGGCAACCGGCCACCAGCCACTGTTCCCGAGGCGAAAGATCACCCAGGGCCTCGAATCTGCGTGCCGCATCCAAGGCCGGCAGATCTCCCCGGTTTCTCTCGAGCAGCCGACGCAACGTCAGTCGCCCACCACCGGTTTCGATATCGGCAGCAACCGCTTCGATCGCCCTCCTGCTCGACCTGGGAAGCCGCCGGGATGCGCGCTCTATCGAACGCTGAAGCTCCGACGAGAGTCCCTTCAATAGGCTCTTACGGGCCACCCCGACGGCGGCCCCACGCAACTGGCTGGAGCCTGCCTTTTCCAGTGACGGAAGGACCAATTCGGCAGCCCTCTCCGCATCAGTGTTGACCAGCATCTCAGCAAGCTCGATCCGGGCAACCTCACCGTATGTCGGACTCTCCACCGCTCGCTCGAGGAAGGCCTGTTCCGCCTCACGGGCGCCGATATTCCGGGCCACCCCGGCCAATACCAAAGCCTCCCCGTGTGGGAGTGGAAGTTGCTGGTTTCGCCGGTGCGCCTTGGATATCTCCCGCTCAGTGGCACGGATGGCAGCCCTTTCACTACCCGGCACAACCGCCGAGAAGCTCATCAACAGTGCTCCAAGAATCATTCCTGTTCTCACAAAGAGATCCTACCGGAACCGGGCAGCATTTGAGGGCTCTCTGATTTCGGTTTGTGTGGCAGTGGACTCAGTCTCTCTGGTGAATTGTTTGACGCCATATCCAAACCCAGGATGCGCACAGCGCATCAAATAGGATCCTGAAGGGCAGAGGCCTCCGCCACTCCATCACTCTCGAACATGCCACTGGCCTATGCCCTTCAGGATCCTAAGCGCTACAATCGTTTCATGGTGTTCTCCAGCCGGCTCTTGACCCGGACCCGTATCTTGGCTCTGATCGCCGTGCTGGTCTTGGCGGGCATCACCTGGATTCGAATTTCCTCGGTCAACCAACTGCCCGACCAGGGATTCTTCGCCAAATACACAGAGATCGCCTCGGAGATCCTCGCAGGACACACGCCCCTCGACCGACTGGGCGACCTCAGCACGGGCTACTTGTGGATCGTCGTCCTGTGCCTCGGTCCCTTAGGGCTGGACAATGTGGCACTTCGCACCGCCCAGATTATCGGCGTCTCCTTGGCCGCCGCCCTCTGTGGCGCCACGGCCTGGCGTCGCTGGGGCCTTGGCGCCGGCCTGGGCGCCGCGGTCGTCCTTCTGGCCAGTAGGGCCGCCCTGGTCAACGCCACCGAGATCGAACCGGAGACCTTGATCCTGGTCTTGACCTCCGCCGGCCTGAGCCTGATCGTCGCCTCGGATC
>JAUWTC010000010.1 GCA_030609785.1 Holophagae bacterium | reverse complement strand
ATGGACGAGGCCCTTCGAAAGGAACAGGATCGCGAGCGGCTGCTGGAGGATCGTTTCGCGGAACTGATGAAGGGCGCTGCGGAGAAGGATGATGGCACCCGGCCGTTGAGGGATATAGATCTGGATTAGGCGTTGGCCATTGGGCTATTTCGAAGGCCGAGGCTGAGTCCAGGCGGAAATCCGAAACTGGAAACTGGTCCGAACCGATTGCCCCCATTTCCGTTTCACTCCACGAGACCGTCAGTTTTCTGATAGAGTCCCACCTTTGAAGAAAAAGGAGAATCCGACTATGACTCAAAAGAACTTTCCCACATCCCTTTTCATCCTGGCGCTCGCCATCGTCGCAGCCTGCGGCGGGCAGACAGTCGCGACCGCTGACCAGATTCCTTCAAGCCCCGACGGCACCGTCCGTTTCGTGGCTGAAAAAGTCGCAGACGGCCATCCAGAAGTCGTGTGGGAGGCCCTCCCCAAGACCTACCAAACAGACATCAACGAATTGACCCATCTTTTCGCGACCAAGGTCGATGGAGAAGTGTGGGACAAGAGTTTCGGCCTGCTGCGCAAGGCCGCAGTCGTTCTCCAGGACAAAAAGGACCTCTTTCTCGGTTCACAGATGTTTGCCATGGCCGAGGACAAGCAAGACGAGATTACCGATAATTGGGACACTGGGACCCTGGTTTTGAGCACCCTGGTCAACAGCGAAATCGGAAACCTCAAAACATTGGAGACCATCGATTGGGGTCACTTCATGGCCACGACCGGCGCTCAGTTGATGCAGGTCGCCAAGAAGGCCTCGGCCGACACTGAAGAGAATGACTACGAAAACGAGTTTCTCAGGAAGGTCAAGGGGATGGACATCGAGGTCCTCGAGCAAGCCGACAACACCGCAAAGCTGAAAATTACGGCTCCGGATGAAGAGCCGGAGGAAGTCCAGATGACCCAGGTCGAAGGACGCTGGGTGCCGTCCGACATGGCAGAAGACTGGGACAAGAACGTAGCCGAGGCACGCACCAAGCTGGAAGAGATCACTCCGGAGACCATCGCGCAACACAAGATGCAGATCATGATGATGGTCGGCATGGCCGAGGCATTCGTTGACCAGGTCGCCCAGGCCAAGACCTCGGAAGAGTTCGACCAGATGTTGCAAGGGCTGCTCGGCGGTCTCTTGGGCGGCGCCATGGGTGGCCCACCGGCTCAGATGGACGCCGCCCCGGCCGAGAAGGACGCCCCGGCCGAATAGACGCCTCTTTGTGCCTTTTTGTGGCTATTTCTTGAGTTCTGCAAACGGCTAACCTGCGACCTGACATCGCATGGCGAAGCCGGGCTAGGTCCTCAGGTATGCAATCAGATCCTGCGTTAAATGTGATCTGCGCAACCGGGAGAGAGCCCGGCTTTCGATCTGGCGAACCCGCTCTCGCGACAACCCCAACGAAGTCCCGATCTCTCGGAGAGTTCGAGGTTGGTCGTCATCCAGACCATATCGCAACGCCAACACCTCCCTCTCACGCTCCGGGAGACCGTCGAGGGCGTCCCCAAGGGCCTGGGCAAAGGACTGCCGGAGGACCGTCTCGTCGGAATCCGGGAAGATCGTTTGCTCGAGCAAGTCCCCAAGTTCCGAGTCACCACTCTCATCGACGTAAGAATTGAGCGAGAGCGACGCCTGGGAGGCCCGCCTGAGAACCCGAACGTCTTCGAGGGAGATCTGCAACTCTTGGGACAGCTCCCCGTTGGTCGGAGCTCGGCCAAAACGTTCGGCCAACACCGTGCGCACCCTCTCGAGTCGGTAGAGAGTATTGGCCTGTTTCTGGGGCAGGCGGAAGGTCGTGCTGTTCTCGGCCAGAAAATGGAGGATCGCCTGACGAATCCACCACACGGCATAGGTAATGAACTTGACGTCTTGACCCTCCTGGAAGGGGTCGTATTTTTTTGCTGCCTGAATCAAGCCGAGGTTGCCTTCGTGAATGATGTCGAGGAACGGAATGGTGGATCCCCTGTATCGTTTGGCATACGCCACGACAAACCTCAGGTTGGCAACGACAAGTTCCCTCACGGCCTCTTCGTCTCCATCATGGACTCGTCTCGCGAGTTCTCGTTCTTTGTCGTGGCTCAAATTGGAGTACCTTGAGATTTCGTTCAGATACTGCTGCAACGTCGCGGTCTCGGAGCTGTCTGAACGAAAGGCGCTGCGATGGGCCATGTCAGGAGGGCGTAGGGCATTGAATCAACGCCGCCTTTCGGGTGTCGTGAAGGACCTTTTTCGTTGCATTCTCGGCCCGTACAGTGAGTACAGCGCCTCGAACACGCCTCAAATGCCACTTCACGACCCTCCGAAATCCATCCATGATCAATGCCCTACACCCTCCTAGACAGAATCGTCTTCGACAGTCTGAATTGTTCCGCTCTCGACCCGTACCAAGGCGTGAAACCTCGGAACCTCGCATTCGGAACTGACGTGACGCCTCACCAAGTCGGCGAGGGTTTCGTTGTCCTTCTGGAGTTTCTGAATCTGTTCTCTCAGGTTGAGGATGATTTCAACACCGGCCAGATTGACACCCAGATCCCTGGTTAAAGCGATGATCGTCTCAAGACGATCACAGGTCAAATCGTCGTACAAACGGGTGTTGCCTCGGGACCGGTCGGGATTGAGTAGCCCCTCCCGTTCCCACAGCCGCAGGGTCTGCGGGTGGACGTTGTACCGTTCGGCCACCCAGGAGATCATTCGATAGCGGGGCTTTGACTTCACAGGCCTCTTCCTTTTTGCCATTCCAATGTACCACCAACCCGGCCGAGCCGAAAACGACACGGGGGCCGGCTGCCTCCGCCGGACTCGGCTCGCCAGTTGACGGCGCCAGGTATTTTCCGGGCGCCGTCAACCTGATCTCCAATCACTCCACCGAACGACCTACTGGTCGGTTTCGGCATCGACGTCGACGTACTCGGCGTCAATGACCTCGTCCTCGGCCCCTGCAGCCTCGCCGGAAGGAGCATCTTCGTGTGCGCCGGCGTCCGGTCCAGGCTGTTGTGCCTGGCTCTGGTACAGCGTCTCCGCGACTTTGTGGCTGGCGGCGGTCAATTTTTCATAGGCCGAGTCCATGCTTTCCGGACTCCCGTCTTCGAGTGCGTGCTTGGCCTCGGCGAGAGCGCTCTCAATCGACGCCACATCGTCCGCTGCCAGTTTCTCCTTGTTCTCGTTGACCAGCTTCTCAGTTGAGTAGACCAGCCCGTCAAGCTTGTTTCGCGATTCGATCTGACGCCTCTTGGTCTCGTCCTCACCGGCGTGAGCCTGGGCCTCATCGACCATTTTGCCGATCTCATCCTCCGACAAGCCTGAAGAACCAGTGATCTGGATCTTCTGTTCGACACCCGTACCCCGATCCTTCGCGGCAACATGGAGGATACCGTTGGCATCAATATCGAAGGTCACCTCGATCTGGGGCACGCCTCGCGGTGCGGGTGGAATCCCCATCAGGTGGAACCGTCCCAGAGTCCTATTGTCGGGCGCCATCGAACGTTCACCCTGCAACACGTTGATTTCAACTTGATTCTGATTATCGTCCGCCGTCGAGTACACTTTGGACTTCCGAGTTGGGATTGTGGTGTTTCGAGGAATGACGACGTCCGTGACACCCCCGAGAGTCTCCACACCCAGGGACAACGGAGTGACATCCAACAACAGGACATCTTTGACCTCGCCAGAGAGGACGCCTGCCTGGATTGCTGCGCCGACCGCGACGACCTCATCAGGATTGACACCTCGGTTGGGCTCTTTGCCGAAGAAATCGGCCACAGCCTTTTGAACCAAGGGGATTCTCGTGGACCCGCCAACCAACACAACCTCGTCGACATCCTTCGCCGAAAGGCCGGCATCCGACAATGCTTGCTTGCACGGCCCCATTGTGCGATCCACAAGGGGCTGAATCATCTGCTCGAACTTCGATCGGCTCAGCTTGATCGCCAAGTGCTTGGGTCCGGAAGCATCAGCAGTAACGAAGGGCAGATTGACCTCGGTCTCCATCGTCGCCGACAGTTCCATTTTGGCCTTTTCGGCGCCTTCCTTCAGCCGCTGAAGGGCCATACTGTCCTTGGACAGGTCAATGCCTTGGTCCTTCTTGAACTCATCAACCAACCAATCGATGATCAACTGGTCGATGTCGTCACCGCCCAGATGGGTGTCGCCGTTGGTCGACTTGACCTCGACCACGCCCGTCCCAACCTCAAGAATAGAGATATCAAAGGTCCCACCGCCAAAATCAAACACGGCGATGGTCTCGTCGTCCTTCTTGTCCAGCCCGTAAGCCAACGCCGCCGCGGTCGGTTCGTTGACCAGGCGGAGCACATCGAGCCCGGCGATCTGCCCGGCGTCTTTCGTTGCCTGCCGTTGAGCGTCATTGAAGTAGGCCGGTACAGTAACGACAGCCTTCTCGACCTTCTCACCGAGATAATCCTCAGCTGCGGCCTTGAGCTTTTGAAGCACGATGGCCGAAATTTCCTGCGGTGAGTAGATCTTGCCGGCGGCCTCAATCCGTGCGGAATTGTTCTCACCCTTGACCACTTTGAACGGCACGGTCTTGATCTCCGATGCGACCTCGTCGAATCGGCGACCCATAAACCTCTTTGAAGAAAAGACCGTGTTCTCCGGGTTGGTCACAGCCTGGCGCTTGGCCACCTGCCCTACCAGTCGTTCCCCATTGTCCGTAAACGCGACCACAGATGCCGTGGTCCTATTGCCTTCTTGGTTCGGAATGACGACTGGTTTGCCGCCTTCCACCACCGCGACCACCGAGTTGGTGGTTCCGAGATCGATTCCTATGACACGAGACATGCTATGACCCTCCTCAAGTTTCCTTGTCAATTTGGATCTTAAAACCTGAGCTGCCTTTTGTCAAGTTATTTTTCGGAAGAGGAGGGAAATACAAAGATAAACGCAGAGATATGGGGACGCAGAGCCTCATCAAGGCAGAGATTCGGGGGCTGCTGAACGCTCAACGTCCAACGTCCAACGTTGAGCGTTGGACGTTCTTGTGTTATTCCCGATTTGGTTGCGACCAAAGGGTCGCGCTGGGCCCTTTTGTAGCTATTTTTGCGGCAACGCCGTCAGTGGGGCAACAACCGCACGCCCGGCCCTTCCTGAGCGCCGATTCCGCCTTCCCCTTCCCACGCAAGCGGTCGATTGACCAGCAAACGGGGCGATCGCCGCCCAGAAGCATCCAGGCCTGAGACCATCAATTTCGAGCTTCGCGTCGCTAAGCGATAGCCCTGCCCCCATGGATCAGAGTATCCGGGGGGCAGGGCGGCCGATTTTTCAATCAGGTCTTCGCCATTTTCCGGATAAAACCCCTCGAGGAAGAACTGCGATTCAGCCGCGCGGCTCAAGCGATCGATGCGATACCACGAGACGCCCTCCAGAACACAACCATCCCAAACTCTGGAAATCAGCCCAAAGCCGGGATTGGCAGGATTGCGGGGCATCACGGAAAGCGAAAAACCAAAAAGAACCAGAAATGGAACGGCCAACCAAGGCACGATCCCGAGCCCCAGAGAACTCTTTTCCGCAACCGGCATTGAGATCCTGCTGAGCGACCTCACAACCTCTTCCTGAGTGGCCTCCCGAATGATGCCTCTGTCCAAAAGATCGGCCAGGGCCTTACAGGTCTCGAACTCGATATACGGACTCTCGGCAATCAACTCAGTAACGGACAAAAGACCGTTGACCAGATCGTAGACCTCGTACTGCACGGGGAGCAGCCGATCATCCTGTGGCTTGGGCTCGGGAACAGACTCCTCGGGGGTTTCCGTGAAATTGAAGCCCAGGCTCTCGAAATCGTCATCGTCTTCTTCGCCAATCTCGAAATGCCGATCCGGAGAAACCTTGATAAAAACAACCTCGCGATCAGGAATCCTCTGATCAATGAAAGGCCATTCATCAGTCATCCGGGCGCCTTCCATAATTATCGAGTCGGCCGCCATCGGCTTCATCAAGTCACGGTCGTAGTCAATGTCGGTTTCTTGGGAGAAATGGTATTCCCCATCTCCCCACCTGAACACCCGGTAGACGATCTGAAGTATCTGCTGGCTCAGCGCAACCCTGACGGCCTCGCCGTCAACCAATTTGTGATCGATCAGGATGCGCCCCAGCCGCTGGAGGGTCTCCTCCTGCCGCTTGAGAGCCGCCTCGAGTTCGGCCTCAGTGACCTCCCCGCGTTTGAGCAGAATCAACCCGATGCGATCTTCCGGGTGCTGATTCAAGGAGGAAGATCCGACGATACTCCCTTCGAGGAAGGAAATTGTCACGACGTTCCCTGCATCCTTCAGGGTCAAGACTCCGGTTTTGCGCTGCAGAGAAATCAGCTGCAGGATGTCTGCGAATGAAAAATCCCGGAGAGTGCCTTCGAGTGCCATATTACCGCCGACTCCATGCTGACAACGCCAAAACGACCCACCCGGCCACACCGACAAGCACCAGACCCACCTGAAGACCCAACACCGGAAGAGTCGGCTCGATCGTTCGCAAGAAAAGCGGCACCCAGGCCACTGCTCCCAGGAGAGGAAGCCAAACGATGAACGTCTGGAGGATTCCCAACACAACGCGCCCACCGACGATCTGCCGTCCCCCAGGCACGGCCACACCAATCCCCCTTGCCACCAGGCCGCTAATCAGCTCCCATCGCCGAACCTGGGCCACTTTTACTGTCTGCTGTTCGATCGAAACCGCGTTTCGTTTCAGAAAAACTGAAACACATTGTTCGCAATAGACGCTCTTGTCCTCGGGTCGGAAGACCTTTCCGCACTTTCCACACTCTTGAGCCGGACCGTACCACCGCCTCCGGGCAGCTAACATCCCACCCCCGACCACGAGACCGAAAAACGCGGCCAGCGACAGCGGCGGAACCGTCACCCCATTCAGGAGGCCCCGTCCATGCACTCGATTGTCCAACGCAAACTGGGCACCCGCCGAAGCATGGCCGGCAAGGCTCTCAACGATCCCCGAGCCCAGACGGGGAAAAAGAACCCGATCCTCTTGACCCGGAAGCCCAAGATTCTCGAGAGGCCCCTTGGCGAGTTCCCGCGCCCGCCGCCTTTCAGCATCACCCTCGTCGAACCGCCGGGTCAGATCCAAAGCAATCGCCAGGTTGTAATGACCCAAAGCGCCACGTGGGTCCATCTCCACAACGTCGCTGAGCAACTCCAGGGCCCGCCAAGGATCCCGGTCTTCAAGCGCGTAGGCGCCGAGGAAAAGTCGAGGCAAGACCGAATTCGGTGACACCAGCGTCGCCTTTTCGAACTCCAGACGGCCCAACTCCCGATCACCGTGCAACCTCAACAACTCGCCGGCCACGACATGGTAAGCGGCGCTCCCCTCGAATTCCGGCTCCAACTCGATGAACTCCCGAAGGGTGACAAAATCGGCCTTTCGCTTGGATAACACTTCGGCGATTCGCTCCTGAAGCTGGGTTGGAACGAGACACGTTTGGTGCCAGAACCCAAGAAGCGGCACGGTCACGACAATTACACACAGCGAGACCCCGGCGGCAATCCTCTGAGGAACCCCCATATAGATCCAGACCAGAGCAAACAGGTATAACAAAACCCACACAGGCCCCAGACCTGCGAACAACGGCAAGGTCACGACGACCGATGCAAAGATCAAGGCGTTGATCCTACTGAACAGCCGGAGCCCCAATATGTAGGCATCCGCTGAAATCAAACGGAAAAAAACCACGACCTGTATCACGATCGCCGCCACCACCGAGAGCCCCAAGGTCATCAGAATCCATGGAATACAAGAACTGATTACCGCTCGCCGCACAGAGGGCAGTCGCATCATGTTGACGGCCCCATTTGCAAATTCACCAAGAGCTTTGACGCGATTCCCGCTCCCCCAGGCCCGCCTCCCCATCATGAACCGAGGCGCAGGCAGCAAGGGATCCAGGCGCTTGGCCGATTCGAGCAACAGGCTCCCGACCGGACCGGGGCGATCGAGGGATGCCGCCGTCAAGGCCTCCGCGAAGGGGGTGACCCGCTTGAGACCAAGTTCCTTTTTGGCCATCAAGAGTCGTTGGACGCCAACCTCGAGGTTTTCTTCCTGATCGGTCGCCAGTGAGTTTTGAACCTCTCCCCACGCATCAAACAGCGGGTTCGCCTCGACGGAGCAGACACCGACAACCAGAATCAGAAAAACGGTCCACAGAACTCCAGCCCGCCCGAACTGGGCGCTCCGCCATCGGCGACCCGGACCTCCCACGTGGGGAGAATAGGGGGAAACCCCCAGCCCCATGCCGGCCCGAAGACGGCCTATCGAAGCCACTGGACTCAACCCCTTCAACTCCCCCCGCGGAAGTCAGCCCGACGCTTTTCAAGAAAAGCAGCCGTACCCTCCGTCATTTCAGGACTTGAGGCGCCCACACCGAACAGCGTGGCTTCAACTGCGCACCCCTCATCGAGCGGGAGTCCGAGGCCTCGATTGACGGCCTCGATGCAGTGAGCCACGGCCAGAGGTCCATTCCGAAGGATCAGCTTCAAGAACTCCCCGACAACCCCCTCCAACTCATCAGGTTCACACACGCGGTTGACCAGGCCAATGTGCTCAGCCTCCTCCGCCGACACGTTACGCCCGCTCAGGAGCAACTCCATGGCACGTCCCCGCCCAACGAGGCGAGGCAACCGTTGAGTCCCGCCGTAGCCTGGAATCAGCCCCAACTTGAGTTCGGGCTGACCAAAAACGGCAGCCGTTGTCGCGATCCGGAAATGACATGCCATTGCCAGTTCACAGCCGCCACCGAGAGCGAATCCGTTGACAGCGGCGACGACCGGTTTCTTCATCCGTTCGATGCCGGAGAAAACCGCCTGCCCCCGCTCGGCGAACTCTTTGGCCTCAACCGGGCCGAGAGTGTTGAGTTCCTCGATATCGGCACCGGCAACGAAGGACCGGTCTCCGGCGCCAGTCAAACAGACAGCCCAAACCTCGGAGTTTTCGGCAGCCTCGCCGATGGCACGGTCAATCTCTCCTACCGTAACGACATTCAGGGCGTTGAGCTTCTTCGGACGGTTGACAGTGATCCAAAGTACATGGCCCCGAAGATCGAGAATCAGATTTTCGTATTCCATACGTCGACTCCTGTCTGCGTTGCCTCAGTGTATCGCGATTCCCCATGAGAGGCTAGGCGGATTCTTGCCGACGTTTCGGCTCGCGCAACCTCGCGGGTTCAGGTTTCAGGTTTCAGGGATTAGGGTTTAGGGATTAGGGATTAGGGTGCAGGGGACAGAGAGAAAGTCCCACCTCTTCTCTGGGACTTGGGCCCGGGCTGGTGTACTGCGTCTGAAGTTCCTGCCATCAGTTTGCGAGGCATCCGCGCCGCTGGCAAGACGCGACGACGCAGTCGTAGTTTGACTACTTCAAGGAGGAGTAACGGAGCCAGCGGCGTGGAGGACCGCCAAGAGGTGGTAGAGACTTTAGACGCAGTACACTAAAATGGACCACATGATTGAGATCACTGCGATGACGCCCATCGAAGACCTGGTCGAGGCCTTTCCCAAGGCCGTCCGGATCCTTGCTGAACACAACATCGTCTGCATCCGCTGCGGCGAACCCTACTGGGGCACACTGGGCGAGCTGGCAACGGACAAAGGGATCACCAACCTCGAACCGGTTCTTGAGGCACTTCGAACCGAGTTAATGTAGCGGACCTAGAAAAAGCGCCGCCGTACGATGATGACATCGTCAGCCAGAATAGGCGGATCGTCGACTCGGCCCTTACGAATATCCACCATATCGTGGGTCTCGATTCTTTTTTTGCCCCCAACCTCTCGGTGGATCTCTACTTCGCGCGACGCAAACTTGCTGGAACCTCCGGCCTGAGACAAGGCACGCATCAAGGTCAACCCCTTTGGAATCTCGTACTGCCCCGGCTGGTTGATCTCCCCCGTGATGAAAAAGGTCCTCTTCGACGAAACGGAGATGACATCCCCGACACGGACCTCGACGTCCCTGCCTTCTTCACCGGTTCTGACCTTCTCGGTCGAAAAAACCAGGACTTCGTCCTCAGCCACCCGCCGAAGCTCAATCTCGGAGCCGGCCCCAGGGGCCAGACCGCCGGCCTCGGCAAGGATCTCGGTCAACATCGTTTTGCCATTCAAAAACACAGTCCCCGGACGCCGCACCTCTCCGAGAATCACGACCGGCTGAGACAGGTGTTCACGGACTTCCACACTCAGCTGAACATCGACGAAATAATCCAATTCGAGCAGCCGCTCCAGCTCCGAAGAAATCTCGGCCACCGTCCGGCCCACCGCCCCAACCCGGCCGATGAGCGGGTAGGCGATAGCACCATTCTCCGAAACCTGGAAGGATCCACAGAGTTCTTGGTGTTGAAAGGCTGTCACTTCGAGGATGTCACCGACCCCAACCAGATACCCTAACTCCTGCTCCTCGGAATTTGCGCAAACGGCCGCAGCCAGAACCAATACGAAGGAAAAAATGACCCGCATCTTCATGCCTCAGCCCCACCCACCATTTCAGACGAACACCATCTCTTGCGGACCATCAGTATCCCAAGATCAGGTCAAGAAGAAAAATATCGTTGACGTAGCCGTAAGGATCGGGTGATTCCCGGTCCTCGTGACTGTAGGCGGCACGCACCGACAACTTTTCCGTGAACCGAAATCCCACGCCGGCACTGAGAATCCTCAGGTCATCAGAGCGCTTCACTCCTGTAATGCTGTCGGGAATGCCGTAGCTGTTGGTCTGCAGTCGAACCCTTGCTTGACCGAAAAACCGACCGCGGTCGACATCAAACAGCAGACGTCCTCCTGTTGCAGTGTAGTACGAATTAAAATCGTAGTTTGAGGCGAAAGGTCCCCGCAGAAGATCCAACCGAAGCTTGGACTCCGACCCCAAGGCCCATGTGATGTTGCCGTCGAAAACCAGGCCGGAAAAGTCCTCAAAACCCGGCACCGCCGAAGCGCCGGCCGAGAAATCCGTCTCTGCATACCCAAACCTCATCTCAGTCGACACCACTTCGGTAAGCTGACCTCGAAAACCAACAGTCAGACCATTTCCGGAATACTCCCTCATCCCGTCGGTCACAGCATCAGGCTCGTAGTCCCGATGGTCCAGACTGACATCCATAACCAGGGTCGGGCTAAGCTGATGCAACCAACCGGCACGTGCCGTCGTTTGAGTGTAGTCAAACCACGACTCGGTTCCGGAAACCGGCTCGCCCCGCCAATCAACCTTCGTCGTCGCCACGTTGAACGAGAGTCCATCCGTCGAACTGAACCAATAGCCGGCGTTGACGCCGAAATGGTGCCTGCTGAACCGCTGGCCGTTGAAGACCAACTCACCGCCGGGATCAACTTCGCCGACTGAGCTGTCACCGTCGATAAAGCTGTAGTCCACACCCAGCGTCAAGCCATTGGAAAATTCAAAATCGCCCGAGACTTTGAGGTAATGCTCCCATTTACTGCGAAGAACCGTATTCTTGAAGTCACGGTACTGGGGGTTATAAGAAATCCTGACAAAGGACTCTCTAATAGGCACCTCGAACAGAAGCCGAAGGCGAGCCACATTGATTTCGTCCTCAACCGGATCCGACGAACTCCGCCACAGATTACTGTGGTTTTCCCAACCCAATTGCAATGCCGGGCTGAACAAGAATGGGCCTACCGCAATAGGCTCATTCCCCTGCGATGGCACCTCCATCGATCGGCCTAAAGACATCTGGAAACCCTGCGCGCCCCCAACGACCGCGAAAGCCATGACCGCCAAACCAACCAATATGACTGTCTTGAAATCTACTCTCGACAGATCGACCACCGACTCACCCTCCCCAAAATCGCGCCCGTATCATACTCTGAACATACGATTTCCACAAGGTTTCGGCGCCCCGGGGGTGAACAACGCGGGGCCAGAAGCTCTGCCATACGATAAGTCCGTAGCACCCCTCGCTGGACAAAAAAACCGGCAGCGCTGAGCTGCCGGTTTTTTGAAATTGAGGCGTCGGATTCGGTCAGCGCCTGATGAGGAATCTGGCGCCGAGAACTGCGATCGCCGCAATCCACACGAAAAGAGCCCAGAAACCGAGTGTCGGGATTGCTTCGGCCTGTGCCACGATCTCGATCGGTGTTTCAACGGTTTCGTTGTCGCAGGTCACCGTGACAATTGCCGTTCCCAAGGTTCCACCGGCCGTAAACACAGTCGGCACCAGTCCATCGACAGTCCCTCCGGAAACCGGATTCACGGTTCCCAGAGTGGCGGTGAATATCTCCGGGATGGCATCCGGCACCAATCCATCACCCGAGGTGTCGACTCCATCGGAGTTGAGCCGCAGGGCAGCCATAACGGCTGAATCCTGGAAAACCTGGATTGTTGTCGGGTTCGCGGTAATAGTCAGTATCAGCCAAGGATCGATCAAAGGATCACCATCGGTCGCATCACAACCCGGCTGCCCGGGTCCTTCGTTGCATCCGAACCAGTTGTTCACCGCACTCAGGGGGGAAGGAGAGTTGATGCCAACACCAAACTCATTGGTAATCAGGCGGTTATAGTGCACCTCCGCGGTCGGACCCTGGCCGTCGCCGCGTCCAATCTGAACCCCAAAAGTGCAGTCCATGACCGTATTGGTCAGCACATCGGCGACTGTTCCGTCAGCAAAAGTCGTGTTCACATTCACACCTGACGACTCTGAAGCGTCCGACGATGCAACACCACGGCATGCTTCGACATAATTGTCGCGCACCAGGGCGGTTGCGCCGGCTCCAACCTCGACGGAATAGTCGAGCCAGTCACCAGCACCTTTGCCTGTGTAAGAGCAGCGCTGCATCAAACCATTCGTCACACCAGTACCGAAGAAGAGAACGCCGACGCGACCGATTTGAGAGAAGTTGCAGTCCACGACCTCGCCGGCGCCGACCATGGCGACCGCGGTCCCGGCGTAATCCACCGGCGGGTTGAGGTATTGGATATCGGAAAAGCCGCACCGTGCAACGTTGGCGCTGCCCTTCACCCTGAAGGCCTGCCAAATCTGAAAGCCACCGCCGTCAAAATTCAGATCCTGAACGGTCAGGGATACACCAGTTTCAACCAGGAACCAGCCGCGGTTATCGCCGACCGACCCGGTATCCACTGTAGCAACGAACTCCTCGCTGCCCGTCTGCCCCTGAATCGTCACACTCTTGGTAATCAACACTTGGCCTTCGGGAAGAGAAGCGACCTCCAGCTGGAGAACATGCCCGTTCACCGTGTCCGCATCGTCGAGGGCCGACTGCAGGGTGGAGAACAGCTCACCTGTATTCAGGTTATGGATCGAATCGGGGATACCCTGATTCACCCCCCTGTTGGCGCCAAAAGGAGCGTCGGACGGATTACCGAAATCCGTTGCAGCAACTCCGGCATCTGCGACAGCACCTGGCAGAAAAAGGCTCAGGACAACGATGCCCGAAAGGGCGACGACCTTGGCGGCCATCCTCCAAACACTAGCCTTGAACATTAGCGTAACCTCCATTTCTCATCTGGAAAAAATCATAACACACAATGAGGGCCACCGAAACAGCGAGGCCGAAAGGCTGGGCTCTTGGACCTAACTTGCTTTTCCCATTAGCTTTTCCATTTCCAACAAACTGAAGATATTCCCAGTGAACAGAGTTGGTCAATTGCACTTACGGGACTTGGCGGAACTTCAGCTGTTCATAATTGAGAAAAGCACTTGAATCAAACGAAAAATTCCAATCTCAGGAGATATCCTGTTGGAAAAACCCGAGCGCCTGCCGGAGGTCCACCAACTTCGATCGCCTATGGGCAAAAAAAGCGACGCCGGATGGCGTCGCGTGAACTTCTGTTGATGGCGCCTCGCGGAGCTAAAACTCCGACGAGCTGATGATTCGGCGTTGGCCGACTCCCAGAACAATAGATGGCAAAAACTCTCCTCCATTGCCCCAGTCGCTGCTCACCATGTCGATCTCGGTCTGATGGGTCTTCAGGAGTCGCTCGAGGTCAGTGGCGTCAACTACATCACTGGGATTGGAGATTTCAACCTCGATTCCCATCTGATGCATGATCCGCCCGACCTCGGCCATGGTGACGGTGTTCAGGCCATCCCACGATTGAAGAACCAGGCCACGAGCTTGCAGGACAGCCATCGCTTGTGCCGCTGTTGCGGACCCATGGTTGACGTCAACCGCCTTGAAGATCTCGAGCGCCACGTCGAACTGAGTCATCTCACCTGCCAGGTCTGAAGGCCCTGCAGCAGACACCGTTAGTGGCGCCCCAATTGCTACGCCGACTACCAGGACCAAAGCCCCCAGAAACCATTTCTCCTTCATGCAGACCTCCATCGTCCTTCGGCATTCTAGCCCCCAAGGCCGATTCCTGTCAACAACCAGGAGGTCACTGAACACCTTTTCGCTCATCGGCGCCAAGGCAATGACGTCAGCCGGTCTCCCACTGATAGGAATATTTCTTCACGATCATGTCCCGGCATCACATATACTCCCGGCGTGCGACGACGAATGGAATCCCGCATATTCGACAGTGGGGGTTAAGACGGTGAGTACTCGGTTTTTCGATATCGTCGTTCTGGCTTTTACCGTCGACTCGGATGAAGCCCGAGCCGACTTGGGTCGTCTGGCAGAACGATTCCCTCATTGCTCTCAACCGGTATGGGGAGACCTGGGCCAGACACTCTTCCGGTCGGTTGACGGTCCAACCGCAGCTGAGATACTCAAGGAACTCGATCAAATCGGAATTCGGACTGAGAT
>JAUWTC010000378.1 GCA_030609785.1 Holophagae bacterium | reverse complement strand
TTCTCTCTCGGCATCCTCCAGCAGGCACTGAAGGGTTTGTCTCACGAGGCTTTCGACCGTCAACCCCTGTCGTTGCGCCTGGTCCTCGTAGGCCCGGTAGTGGTCTTCGGGTACATCGACACAGATTTGAACCTTGGTCATGATTGGGCCTCCCATGAAGCGGTGGGAACTGCCTTGAAGCCGTAGCAGAGAATTCCCGAGCGCGCCTCCTTGCGGATCAGCCGAAACTCGAGCGAGACATCCATCCCGGGGCCGACAGATGAAGGATCGCATTCGACCACCTGAGCCATGAAACGGGCGCCTTCCGGCGTTTCAACAATGGCGATCGCGTAGGGCGCCTCGAACAGGAAATCGTCGGGAGCGATGTGAATCACGGTTGAAGTGATGATTGTGGCCGTCTTCGAGAGGGTCACAGGCTCTGATTCTTTCCCTCGGCACCCGGGGCAGATGGGGCGGGGTGGGTAGTTGACCTTGCCGCAGCCGGAGCAGCGGGCAGCCTCGAGCCGCAAACGAGAGGGAACTTCTCTCCAATATCTCGGGCTTGGCATTTTCTAAATCCTTTCCAGAATGTGAACGACGGAGCTGGCTCCGGACCCACCCATATTTTGTGCGAGGCCGAGACGGGCGCCCTGCACCTGGCGCCTACCCGATTCGCCCCGGAGCTGTTCGTAGATTTCGATTATTTGTGCGATCCCCGTCGCACCCACCGGGTGCCCTTTTGCCTTGAGACCTCCACTGGTGTTGACGGGAATTCTCCCACCAAGCGCGGTCAGGCCGCTCGCTGCTGCGCGGGCTGCCTGGCTTCTCTCGACCAGGCCGAGGGCCTCAATGCAGCAGATCTCCGAGATTGCAAAACAGTCGTGGACCTCGGCGACGTCGATGTCATCGGGACCGACGCCTGCCATTGTGTAGGCGCGTTCGGCCGAGAGTTGAACCGAGTCCAAGAAGGTAGGATCCTTACGGTCGGCGAGGGCCATTGCCGAGGTTGCCTGGCCCGTTCCCAGGATCTTGATCGGTTGATCGGTGTACTTCTTTGCCTGGTCGAGGGGGCACAGGAGAACCGCAGCCGCACCGTCGCTGACCGGCGAACAGTGCAGCAGGCGCAGAGGTTCGGCGACCGGAGTCGAGTTCATCACCTGTTCGAGGGTGAATTCAAGCGGGAATTGTGCCTTCGGATTGAGGGCGCCGTGCCGGTGGTTCTTGACCGAGACCCAGCTGAGGTCTTCTTCGGTGGTGCCGTAGGCCTCCATGTGCGCTCTCGCAATCATGGCGTACAGGCCGGGGAAGGTGATGCCGTGGTAGACCTCGAGTTCCTGATCCGCAGCGGTGGCCAGGACGTTGGTGGCATCGGCGCCGTCGTTCATCTTTTCGACGCCGGAGGCCAAGACCAGGTCGCTGGCGCCCGAGGCAACTTCGAAAAAGGCCGTTCGAAGTGCTATGCCTCCTGACGCACAAGCCGACTCGACGCGGGTCGAAGGTACTCCGGCCATGCCGATCTGATCCGCCATCAGCGGGCCGAGGTGTTCCTGTCCCACGAAACAGCCGCCGGACATGTTGCCCACGTAGATGGCGTCCAGATGATCCACCCCTGCCATCGTGATCGCCTCCAGGGCCGCCTCGGCAAAGAGCCGCCGCAGGCTCATCTCCCACAGTTCGCCGAAGGGGGTCATTCCGGCTGCGACAATTGCAACTTCACGCATTTCTGCCTCCTTTGGCTTATTCGTTGACGATGATCTTGTCGCGGAGCTTGGCGTATTGCCCGTACGTGACGTAGTGCTTCGGTCCGTCGAGCATCGAACGCACGGTGCGCCCCAGTGGTTGCCGTCCGGGCAGAAGCTCGGTGGCCTTGAAAACGAAGCTGTCGCTGCCGGCGCCCGAACCGAAGGACGTCATCAGGATCAGGTCGTCGGGCTCGGCGACATCCAGAATTGCCGCCAATCCGGTGGGTGAGGATCCCGAGTAGGTGTTGCCCATAGTAGGAACGATCCACCCGGTCTCCATCTGTTCCTGCGTAAAGCCCAGTTTCTTCCCCGCCTGCTGCGGGAACTTCCCGTTCGGCATGTGGAAGACGGCAAAACGGAAGTCCGACGGCTTCAATCCCGTCTTGTCCAGGATCGCGCGAGTGGCACTCAAAACATGTTTGAAGTACGCGGGTTCGCCGGTAAAACGTCCGCCGTGACGGGGATAGAATTCACCCTCCCGGCGCCAGAAATCCGGCGTGTCCGAGGTGAAGCTGTAGGTTTCCAGAACGTCGACGAGCAGATTCTCCTTGCCGAAGATGAAGGCAGCGCCTCCCGCCGAGGCGGAGAACTCCAGGGCGTCGTCCGGGGCCCCCTGTGAGGTGTCGGCGCCGATGCCCATCGCGTACTCGACTCGTCCAGATTCGACCAGGCCGAGGGAGACGAACATCGCTTCCGATCCGGCCTTGCAGGCGAATTCGAAGTCGGCGACGTGCACCTCCGGCCCTATTCCCAGGGCATCGATCACGATCGTGCCGCTGGGTTTGACCGCGTAGGGGTGAGACTCGGAGCCGATGTAGAGGGCCCCGATCTTTGAAGGGTCGATACCGGCGCGGGTGATGGCGTCCGCGCCGGCTTCCACCGAGATCGTGATCGTATCCTCGTCGATCCCCGGGACCGATTTCTCCTCGAGGAGTAGTCCCTTGCGGATGGTTTCGGGGTCTTTGCCCCACTGGCGCGCGATCTCCTCCGCAGTGATTCTCTTGCGGGGTATGAACGCTCCGTAGCCGATAATTCCAGCCATGTTCACCTCCAGTTGGTGGGAAACCGCCGGGATCATTGCCGTTGCCCAGCGAGTTGCCTCCTGAATTCCAGACAAAAAACGTCCAAAGGGACGGTACGAACAGGCCTTGGAGACCTATCGTATCTCATCTTTCGGACTTTTTTGTCTTTGAATATTTCGGCTTGACAGGCCCCTTTGGCTTCCTATACTTGGGGCAGAGTCCTCCTGACAGTATGTTGATTCCAATTTTCAGCCCATGTCCGTTCGGCGGGAGAAATTTTCAAGGAGGGGTTATGAAGAGAAACTGTGTCGTGGTGTGTTGTGTATTGGTGGCCGTGATGGCCACGGTTCCGGTGGCAGCGATCGAGGTCGATGGGTATCTCGCTCCGGGAGTCTATGACGCCGAAGCGGCCGAGCAACAGCAGGCCGAACTGAGTGCCTGGCTGGTGTCCGAGCAGGCCTCCAAGGCCCTGCAGATGCCGGTGTCCGTCACCGTGACTGCCGAAGATCTGGCGGCCATGCAGCCGCAGGCCGAGGGGCTCCAGGCAACGTCGAAACTCCTGGTCGGTGTTGCCAAGCCGGTCGGTGTATTGGTCGATCTCGAGGCTCCGGTGGTCGGGCTGACGAGAAGCAATGCCGATAAGGTCCACGTCTGGACTGGAGCGGTCCACGCCGATGGCGCAGCGGCCCTCAGAGTCCATTTCAGTGATGTTGACCTTCCCGAGGGCGCCGAACTTTACATCTACAACAACCGCGGCGAGGCCTTCGGCCCCTACACCGATCGTGGCCTGCTGGGTACCGGCGATTTCTGGTCCCATACGATCACCGGCGACAC
>JAUWTC010000012.1 GCA_030609785.1 Holophagae bacterium | reverse complement strand
GGCCTCGCAAATGGAGTCGCCGGAGGCTGCGCGAGCCTTCCTCCGAGAGCAGCTGGTGCCCAAGATCAACGCCCTGGTCGGTCGCCCGAAAAGTTCTGGCGCCGTTCGCCGTCGTCGAGCCGCCGTCGAACCGATTTCGGTGCCGATCGGCATTGTCGCGATTGGGGTTTCGACCGGGGGTCCCAATGCGCTTCGAACGGTCCTCGGGGCCATTCCGTCGGATTTCGAAGCGCCGATCGTGATCGTCCAACATATGCCGCCGGACTTTACGCGCTCCCTGGCGGAACGATTGGACACGCTGTGTGGCCTTCGGGTCTTCGAAGGGCGCACCGGCGCCCGTGTCAGTCCGGGGACGGCCTGGGTCGCTCCCGGGGACCGCCATATGGAAGTTGTCAAGGCAGAGGATGGAGTGACCCTCGTGACCCGATTTGGGCCGCTGGAAAATTCCTGCCGGCCTTCGGTTGATGTGTTGTTGAGATCAGTCGTTGAGCACTACGGACCGGCGACTCTGGCCGTGATTTTGACCGGGATGGGTCAGGATGGTCTAGCCGGTTGCCGGGCGATCGACCGATCCGGCGGCCGCGTCCTGGCTCAAGATGAGGCCACCAGTGTCGTGTGGGGCATGCCAGGGCAAGTCGCCAGGGCCGGGCTCGCGCAATCCGTCCTTCCGGTTGAGGCAATCGGGCCCGAGATCGTACGGTGTGTCCGGAGCAGCCGGACATGAGGCTGCGGGCTGAGCCATCCGAACTCGCACAATCCGACTTCGATTTTGTCCGAACGCTGGTCAAACAGCATTCGTCAATCAGTCTGGATGACAGCAAGGGTTATCTGATCAGTTCCCGACTGTTACCCATCGCCAGGGAGGAGGGGTTCGATTCGGTAGCCGAGCTGATCGCCCACCTCCGATCCCGCCCCCACGGTAGCGTTCACACCAATGTGTTGGAGGCAGTGGCGACGACTGAAACATCATTTTTCAGAGACTTTCACCCATACGAGGCCCTTCGGGATCAGGTAATCCCCGAACTCATCCGTAAGAGACGGGAAACGACCCGCATGCTCAGCATCTGGTGTGCCGCTTGCTCCAGCGGTCAGGAGCCCTACAGCGTGGCCATGGTGTTGCGCCAGGTCATTCCCGACATCGACACCTGGACGATCCAGTTACTGGCGAGCGACTTTTCGGGCGCGATGGTCGAGCGTGCCCGAGTGGGAGTCTTCAAGCAACTGGAGGTCAATCGGGGCCTGCCGGCACGACTGCTGGTCCGATATTTCGATCAACACGGAGCATCGTGGTGGGCCAAGGACGAGGTCAAACGGATGGTGACTTTTTTTCAACAAAATCTGGACCGGGAGTGGACTCGGATCCCCCAGGTGGACCTTTTGTTTCTCAGGAACGTCTTGATTTACTTTGACGTGGAGACCCGGCGCCGGATCCTCCGAAGAGTCCGGCGGCACCTCAGGCCGGACGGTTATCTGATCCTGGGCGCCGCAGAAACTACCTTGAGCCTGGACGACAGCTTCAGACGGGTCCAGTTCGGGCGTGCGGCGTTCTATCAACCGGGAGAGGGGAGCGGTCCATGAGTCTTACACCCGGGGACCTCTTTGAAATTCTCGACATCATTTGGTCAACGCAGTTGGGGTTTGAGCTGGATGACGACGAACAGCCCGCCGACGTGCCGAGAGATTCACGGGAACCCCTGATGACAGGTACCGTGCAGATCTCGGGAGGGTTTGCCGGGGCCGTGCATTTGATTTGCGGCCGGTCTGTCGTTCGGGCCGCCGCGGCCCGGATGTTCTCAGTGCCGGAGGCTAAGCTGACCAATGAGGACCTCCGGGATGCTCTCGGGGAGTTGACCAACATGGTCGGCGGCAACGTCAAGACGCTCCTGCCGGGTTCCGAGTTTATTTCACTGCCGACGGTCATCGAGGGATCGAATTACGGTGTTGCTCGCTTGGACAGTGACGTCGTTGCACAAACGGAGGCTTGGTACGAGGGCGGGCCGTTGCGTGCGGTCCTGCTCGCAGATCACCGGTAGATTAGTCAGGAATATTGGAATCCGAATTTGACTCTGGGAATGTGGACATGTGGTTTTCCGCGTCTTGTCCGCGTTTTGGGTTCCGACCTTCCCAGGGAAAATCACCAAAAAAGGCACTCATGGGATTGAGAAAGAAACGGCGTTGGGGTTTTGGGGCCGCGTAATCCCAACTGCAGTTGTCGAGAGCGGTTCCGATCCCGTCCTTCAGGGAATCGGGAGGCTTTTTCATCAGCGGCTCTCGGTCGGTCTGGCCGCGGCAATTTCGGCCAGCAGGATATGATCCGATGATCCCGGGACGGCAACGAATACGGCGTTAAGGCGTTCCTCGGTTGCGATAACGAAGAGGCAGGGTTCGCCGGGTGTCCGACTGCAACAGACTTCGCGGGCCGCCAGGTGCCGCCCTGCGAGATAGGACAGGATCGCCGCATGAAATCCGGCCAGGATCGAACAGGAAACTTCGGATGGCGATGGGAAGTATGACGGAAAGGGGCTGCTGGTGTGTGTGACGACGATGAGGCCGCGGTCCCTGTAGGTCAGGTCCGCCTCGAAGGTCCCGAGCCCCAAGATCCCGATCGAGCCGGACAACAGCTCCAGGGCGACGTGAGACTCCACTTCTCTGAGAGTCATGCCGAATTGATGTTGGGCGATTTGTTCGACCCTCAAGGCGTGACGGAGGCCCCATTGCTTTCCGAACCGCTGCAGAATTTCCTGTTGGCGATTTCTGAAGGTGCGGGAGAGCAGACTTTCGAAGGCGCACAGAAAGTCATCGTTGACCGCCAGCAACCTATTCGGTCCGCCGTCGGTCAAGATGCCCAACAGCGGGTCGCGCTCGATGCGGGGTGACAGGGGCGTCTCCTGAGGACGCACCCGGTTGATGGTCAGAAGGACGTGCCCTTCCACCGGCGAGGCGAAAAAGGACACTTGGACCGATACCGGGACGTGGCCCATCTCGAAGTCAAAGCGGCTGTATGCCACCCCGGATCCGCCGGCTGGGATCGTTGCCTGCTGCATCAGGTCGGTTGCCTCAAGGGCGATGGCGGCCGGGATCACGGCGGTGATCCGTTGACCTGAAAGGCGTTCGGGGTCGATCCGGCCCATCTGGGGACCGAAGGGACCATATTCAAGGATCTTCCCACTGGCCTCCAAGAGGAAACAGCCAAGGGGCAAGGCCCTTTCTCTCGACGTCAAGACATGAGAGTCGTCGTCTGTTGACGGAGTGTCGTCGACGCCGGACAGACCCAGGATCTCGAAAAGCCCTTCTCCGATCAGTGTCTCTCGCCAGGGGCCGAGCAGATTGGCCAACCGCTTGCGGTCGAACCTCCAGGCCAGTGCAGCATCCATTCGGTGGAAGACGGCGGCACACCACCGCGCGCCGGCCTCCAGGACTGCACCCGAGTTGTAGGCCGAGGCAGTATCAACCAGGATAACGGCGCCTGAGTCCAAAACCTGAAAATGGTGCAGTTCCGGCTCTGAATCAAGCATCGACAGCCGGACACTCTCGAGGCGATCGGCCAGAAGGGCTGGATCCAGGTAGTTCCCCGTGTAGGCGGAAACGATGTTGGGGAGGGTCAGAGCGAACTCCAGTTGCTGGAGACGGGCGGGTTCGTTGGAGCCAATGCCCGGCGCTTCGGACTCGGCGGCCCGCGCCTCGTCGAGGCGCCGCATTGCCTCGAGGACCAGTTCCGACGGAGGCAGGGAAAACTGGACATCGACGTCGATGTCTCCGAAGTTGGCCTCGAAGGTGCCGGAGTCCCACAGGATGATGCGGTAGACCGCCTCTTCGGGTGGGGTGACATCGTCGGTGACGGCGTTGACCACCATGCCGTCACGCAGCCACACCTGGCCCTTGTCCCCGTTGTGTTGAAAGGAAATTGTGCCGCTGCGCCGTCCGACCTCGGCGGTTTGGAGCAGATCCGGGACGGACAGCTGCGAAAGTGATCCGAAGAGCAGTTGCTCGTTACGGTGCTTTTCGATGGCCAGTTGTGTCGTCAGGGAGACCTCTTCGGGGTCGTAAGGGGGGAAGACGACGCTGAGAAGGCCGAGCCGAAGGGCCCTGCGCCGCTCGTCCTTGTCGGTGCTGGCAACGACGACCAGGGGGATCTGCTCCATCAAAGGGTTTGACTGAAGAAGACGAATCAGGATTGAGTCGCCGCTTTCGATGTCTCCGAGCGGGGTCAGAATGGCATCGGGCAGCATGAACTGCTGGCCGGTCACCGTGGCGTCGGCCTCCGTCTCCGTCGTCATGCTGACAACCTTGAATTTGGATGCCAACAGGGCCTGACTCAGCTGAGCAGCGACACCCGGCTCTGAGTGGACGACGTAGACCAGTTCATTTCTCATGGTGGGTTGAGGAAAATGTTGATTTCGAAATGATCATCGCCCGCCAGTGCGGCGCCTCGGATCGACGGCCTCTTCTCGCGACCCGGATCTGAAATGTCAGGAGAGAATGGAGGCTGCGGCCGGAGCGTGTAACCCTCGGGTTCGAGCCGAGTGCAGGCATTGCCTCCGATCAGGTTGATCAACTCGCAGCCTGCATCGCCCGCGGCATCACCGGCAGGATCAACCTCTACGCCAAGCATGCCTCGGGTTGCAATCGAAAACAGGGGATCTTCAAGGTCGACCGCGACGCAGAATTCTCTGTCGCCGACAATGTTCTGCGCGAAACGACGAAATCCCTGTTTCAGGGTGCCGTCGGAGGGGTCAATCCGTTGCAGTTTGACAGGGGCGCCGGAAATGCGGGCCACATGGTGCAGTGTCAATTCGGTACAGGCCCGGACGATTGTCGATTCCTCGAGGTGGTTGAATTCACTTTCCAGGGTTCTCTGCTCCACCGCCTCGGTGGCGTTGAAGGCTTCGAGGTGGGTCGTCAGGGCGGCATCGGACAGATGTCCTCCCTTGACGAGAGCGGCGCCGATGCGGAGCCACTGGGCGGATTGCATACGGCTGAGTCTCTCGACATCGGTTCGGGACAGACGTCCTTCCGAAACGCAGAGATCTTCGTGGCTCGAATTCGAGATGCGGAACATTGCGTGGATCTGGTCGGCCTTGGCTTGATCCAACAGCCCTTCCCGGACGGCGATGTCAGGCAATGATCGGTTGGTGCTGCGTTGCTTCTCGATGGCATCCAGCAGCGCCTCACGATTAATAGCGCCGTGTTCCAAAAGGTAGTGACCAAAGAACATCGAACTCATGATTCGATCCTCGGGTCCCGTGGTTGGTTCTCGAGATTTCGCAGGAAGTCGATGAATGCGTCTCGCGAGAATGGCTTCTGGAGGAAGCTTCTGGCGCCGGTGCTCAGGCACTGGTGCACGGCATCCTCTGTACCCAACGAACTGACCATGACCACACATGTGTCGGGGTCCAGCGCCAGGATCTGGGACAGAGTCTCCATGCCGGACTGGCCGGGCATGATCAAATCCAACAGGACGATGTCTGGTCGGATTTCTTGAAACCGTTCGACCGCTCTGCGGCCATCCCGCTCGGATGCGACGACCTTGAACTCCGAGTCCTCGAGGTAGGCCGCGATGATCGTCAGGATGGCTGCAGAATCATCGATGGTCATGACGGTTTGTGGCGTCATGGTGAATCTCGTTTCACGAAGGAGCCTCCGATGGTGTTCCCAGGATGCGAGCTTGATCCTGGATTTGTTTCAGGCGAGAACGCAACATTGTCTTTTCCATGGCAAGTCCAGCTTCGATCATCAGGAGTTCCAAAGTGTGAACCGGCCCGATCGCCCGGTCGTGCGGAACGTTGTCGCCATAAAACATCCCCTCGATCATACCGTCTACGATGATCGGGATGACAATAACTTCGGTCGGGGCCGGACCCCCGAGGAACCGAACGAGCTGGTCGTTCCACCAACTGCTCCTGAGTCGGCCTTGATACGAGTGCATCGTCTCGAAGACCTCCAGGAAGACCGAAGGCTCGTTGAGCGGAATGCACATGCTGCGGATTCTGCGATCGACGGACTCAGTGCTCTCCCTTTTTCTGGCCAGTCCGAACTGTCCGATACCGATGATGCCGCTCGGTGACACATGACACAGGACGCCACGATTGACCACTCGAGTTGCAAAACGGAGGATCATCAGCGTGATCTCTCCGGTGAACGACGGGGACCGAAGCTGAATCTCTACCATCAACGACCGAAGTTCCGCCAGGCTGGCGGCGATATCCATGCCACTGTCCGGTTCGGCAGTCAGTGTCCCGTAGTTGGAAGAGTCCACCATGTAATCGAGGATGGCCGAAAGTCCTGCCTCAGTAAGAGACTCTCCGGCGTCGGACGACGCATCGCCCGGCTCGGCCACGTCGGGTGAGGTTGATGGGCCCTGCCGCGATTGCACGGCATCGAGTCGCGTCAGAAGATCGAGGATGAATTGATCGGTGTTCATGCCCGTCGGCAAATCGACATCCTGCCGGGGCTGACCATCGTCGGAGGCCGGATCATCCTCTTCCGGCTTGAAGCTGAAAAAACCGGTATCCGAGTGGAGAAACTCCTTGGTGATGGCCTGGAGCCGTTCGCGGATCTGCTGCTCGATCTGCTCTTCGGTGACGGCGCCCATGCTAACCAGGATGGTGCCCAATCGACGATGTTCGGAATCGGCCGCCTGCGTGTCGAGGGCAGTCCGCAGAGTCGATTCCGAAATGAGGTTCTTGGAAAGCAGGGTTTGGCCCAAGGACTCTCGCGGTGAGCCGTTGGCGGCGTGGATGATCTTTCCTCCCTTGAAGAGGAATACGCCCTTCCTGTCATCGGCCGAGAGGGTCAGACGCCCGGACTTCTGGAACAGGGACAGAACATGGAAGAGCTCCGTCAAGTTGAGATCTTCGAGCTTTCCAACCAATGCCATGCCTTGCTCCGTCGTTGCGTCTGGGGGGACAGCGGGCTTCCCCTACAGCTGTTGGCGGCACCCCGAACGAAATCGGGAGCTACCGCATTGAACTGACATATGTTAACAGAAACAACCATGACCCCGGCGAAGCCGGGAGAAAAGGGACCGAACGGCACCGCTGGGAGTTTTCAGCTATTGGCTTTTTGCGGGTAGCTCAGGAAGCCTTGTTCTGAGAGCCGTAAGGGATATACGACGGTCGGCGCCCGTCGGTTGGTTGGATTGTTGGTAGGAATTTGGTGAGATTGTAAGGTAGGCAATGAATTGGTTAGTACTTTGTGATACGGGGCGCCGCGTCATAGGGTCAAAGAGAATATAAATTCCCTTTCAACCAATTAAGAATATAGCAAAATGGAATTAGATTGTCAAATTCTCCAGGAATTTCAGTTGCCTTGGCCCATCAAAGCGGCATTTCGGCCCAGGGTCGACGTGGCCAATGCAACTGAAATTCCTGGACTGTGCGCTTCGCGCAGGGATGCCAAATCACAGGCCACCGACCATCAGCTGAGTCAACAGGCCGGTGAAGCGGGCGGGATCGGGCAGCTCCGACCCCTCGGTAAGCAGGGCGTAGCCGTAGAGGAGGTCGGCCGTGTCGGCAATTGCCGGATCGTCGGCCTTGGTGTCGAAATGTGCCGCCAGCTTGGAGATCACTTCGTGCTCGCCATTGAGTTCCAGGATTCTCTTGGAACGGGGAGCCTGCTGCTGGGTGTGGCGCAGGAGCCTTTCCAGTTGTGGGCTCATGTCGTGCTCCCCACCGACGAGGCAGGCTGGGGATGTGGTCAGACGAGAGGACAAACGAACCTCCTTGACATGCTCTTCCAGGTGCTTCTGGATACTTTCGAGCAGTCCCTTGAGGTCTTCGGCCTTCTCCTCGAGATCCTTTCGTGTTTTTTCCCTCTCTTCGGTGTCCCCCAATTCAGCCGCACCCTTGGCGGCGGACTTGAGGGGCTTTGAGTCATACTCCGTCAGGAATTGGACCAGGAGTTCATCAACCGGATCGTCGAGGTAGAGCACCTCGAACTCTCGGGCCTTGAAGGCCTCGAGGTGGGGAGAATTCTCGATGACCGCTTTGGAATCGCCGGTCAGGTAGTAGATCGCGTCCTGAGAGGGTTTCATGCGGGAGACGTATTCGACCAAGGAGGTCAAAGCCTCCGGATCGGCTGAGGATTTGAAGAGAAGCAGGCTCTGCAGTTGCTCTGAGTACTCGGGGCCGCCGGTGAAGCCCTCCTTGAGGACCCGTCCAAAGGCGTTCCAGAACTTCAGGTACTCCTCGGACTCGTTGTGTTTCATCTTGTCCAGGACCTTGAGGATCCTGGAGGTCAAGAAGCGCCGAATGTGGGTGATGTGCCGGTCCTGTTGGAGGGTCTCCCGGGAGACGTTGAGCGGAAGATCTGCGGAGTCCACGACACCCCGCACGAAGCGCAGCCAAGGCGGCAGCACGTCTTCGCAGCTTTCCATGATCATCACCGACTTGGAGTAGAGCTGGAGTCCCCACGTGGGGGCTCCCATGCCGAGGTCGAGAGGCGGGTTCGACGGGATGAACAGCAGGGCCTGGTACTCGATCCGACCCTCGGCGCGAAGGGCCACGGTTTTCAGCGGAGCCGTCCAATCGTGGGCGATGTGGCGGTAGAATTCGGCATATTCCTCGTCGCTGACCTCGGACTGCTGTCGAGTCCAGATCGGCTTCATGGCGTTGAGGGTTCGATCTACTACGACGCTGGTGGGCTCGGTGTCCGGCTTGATATTGCCGTCATCGTCCCGTTCGTACTCCTGCCGTTCGACCGGGCAGACGACGGGGTAGTTGATGAAGTCGGAGTAGCGTTTGACGATCGATTCGAGGACGTGGCATTCGGCGTAATCGCGCAGACCTGCCTCCTCGTCCACCGCCTTGAGGTGAAGGGTGATCGAGGTTCCGCACTGATCGCGGTGGGCGTCGGAGACGTCAAAACGTCCCTCGCCGACGGACTCCCAGAAGGTTCCGCCTTCTTCGCCGGCTCTACGGGTGATGACCGAGACCTTGTCGGCCACCATGAAGACCGAGTAGAAACCGACGCCGAACTGTCCGATCAGGGAGGACAGGACCTCGCGGTCACCATTGTCCACGGCCTTTTGCAGGAGTTCGCGGGTGCCGGATTGTGCGATGGTCCCCAGATTCCGAATCATTTCCTCACGGCTCATGCCGATTCCGGTGTCGTGAATCGTCAGGGTTCGAGCCTCCGTGTCGGGCTCGATCCGAATCTCGTCGATGTGGTCCGCCGAAACGATTTCCGGGTCGGTCACGCGCTCGAAGCGAAGGCGGTCGAGGGCGTCGGATGCGTTGGAAATCAATTCCCTGAGGAAGATGTCTTTGGTCGTGTAGAGCGAGTTGATGACCAGGCTGAGCAGCCGTGAGGTTTCGGTCTGGAATTCAAAGGTCTCTGTCGTCGGGGTCATGGCGCCTCCAGATGGGATCTCGCCCTCGGTGAACGAGGGGGGTGAAATGTACGCAAGAACGGCGCTCAAGGCAAGCGTTACACTGGGCCTCATGCCGTGGCCCGAGATTCTTGCCGCCGTTTTTCCGACCCCCTGGCATTTCCTGGTTGCCTGTACCGCGTTATTTGTAGCGGAGTTGGTCTATGTCTTGCTGGGTTTTGGGGCCGGGCTGATCGCCGTTGGGACACTCGCCCTGGTTCTGCCGGAGATCAGAGATGTTGTCGTGATCGTCCTCCTGGTCAACCTGCCGGCCGAAATCTTCGTTGTGTGGACCTCGAGACGGGAGATTCGGAAACGAGGGGTTCTTCTCCTGGCCATCGGCGTCGCTGTCGGCATTCCCGTCGGTGGCTGGATTTTGACCTTTGGAGAACCGACGTTCTTGCTGGGCCTTCTTGGCCTGGTACTGGTGGCTGTCGGCGCCGTTTTTCTCGCAGTTCCCGATGGTGCCGGGCTGGAAATGTCCTCAGGGGCCGGGTCGATATTCGGCCTGATTTCGGGGCTCCTGACCGGCCTCTTCGGGACCGGGGGGCCGCCGTTGGTCCTGTTCTTCAGGCTTCAGGGCCTGACCAAGGCGGCATTCAGAGGCAATCTGATGGTGCTTTTCTTGATGATGGCTGTCATTCGGTTGCCGTTTTACATGGGCCTGGGCCTGATAACTCCGGCCCGGCTGGTTGCCGGAGCTGCCGTGTTGCCGGTGGTATTGGTTGGAGGTGTCGTCGGCCATCTGATCCACGTTGACCTGTCCGAACGGATTTTTCGGCGTATCGTCAGTGCCGCTCTGGTTGTCCTCGGCCTGCTGCTCTTGGTGCGGTGACAACTCTGGCGAAGCCGGAACCAAGAAGTGACTGACCAGCTCGTCTCCTGTGTTTCCCTTGCCCCCTGATCCCTAAACCCTAATCCCTGACACCTGATCCCCACGACCCACGAATTTGCCTCGTATTTTCGGAAATATTGGCCGATATGCGCCAATCAGTGTCTCAGGTGATTGACTTTGGTGGTCTTATGTCCACAATGAGGTGATGGTGAAAGACGACACATCACGTGGCCGCGGACGCCCGAAAAGGCGACGCCGGGTTCAGAGTCTTCCGCCGGCCGGGCGTTATGAGCCCGTCGGTGCTTCGGGAGGCTCCGGGCAGGAGGTCAAGCTCAGTCTGGACGAGGTCGAAGCTCTCCGTCTGGCGGACCTCGAGGTGATCTACCACGAGGAGGCGGCCACAGCGATGGGCATCTCCCGCTCAACCTACGGTCGAGTGTTGGAATCGGCCCGCCACAAGGTGGCTCTGGCGTTGTGGGGGGGAGTGGCGCTGGTCATCGACGGAGGGACGATCGATATTCGAGACGATCGGCCGGCCGGGCGTGGACGGGGGCCTGGGCGCGGCATGGGTCGGCGGGGCAGGGACGGGGTCTCTGAGGACCGTGATGGTGACCTTGGTCGAGGTTTCAAACCCCCCAGTGGGTTGGACGAACGGGGCAGAGGCCGTACAGAAGGTGGTCTGGGCTTCGGAGCTCATGGGGCCTGCATCTGTCCGAAGTGTGGGCGGACACAGGAACACCGACCGGGACGCCCCTGCAAGCGCGAACGGTGCCCAGAGTGCGGCGTGGCCCTCCTGAGAGAGGGTGGAGAACACCACCGGGCGGTGCTGGAGAGTCGGGAGAAGAAGAAGGGTTAACCCGGCTTCGGTGGATAGCCCGTGATGTCCTGGATTTTCCGGTAAAGCGGTTTGAGGCGATCGTACATCTTGAGGTAGACCTCTCGATAAAGGGCATCGTAAAGGCGCTGGTTTTCCGGATCAGGTTCGAAGACCTGACCCGCCCGGGTCATCTCGGCGACGGCCGTCGGAAAGTCCCGATGCAACCCCAGGGCCACCGTGACGTTGATCGCAGCCCCGAGCCCTGAGGCCTCGTAGACGTGGGGTCTGGTGGCCGGCAGGCCGAAGATGTCGGCGGTCAACTGCACGGCGGCATCGCTCTGGGACCCGCCTCCGGCGACCCGAAGGTCCGTCATCGGCACCTTGCTGCGCCGGGCCGTGCGCTCGGCGCCTTCCCGCAGGCCATAGGCAAGACCCTCGAGGATGGAGCGGTAGAGGTGGCCACGGGTGTGGACGTCTCCAAAACCGATGACCGCCCCCTTCGCTTCAGGCCCCGGCATCTTGACGCCTGGAGACCAATAGGGCTGCAGCATCAGACCCATTGAACCCGGGGGCACAGCCTCGACCAGTTCGTCGAACAGCTCTTCGGCTTCGATTCCGCGGTCGGCTGCGAGTTGGCGTTCTCTCAAGCCGAACTCCCGTTTGAACCAGGAGACCATCCAGTAGCCTCGGAATATCTGGACTTCCATTAGATGAGCATCGGGGACGGCTGCCGGGTAGGGCGGCAGAAAGGGGAGGGGCTCAACGTAGCGGTTGTGGGTCGTATTGACCGTTGCCGTCGTGCCATAGCTCAGACAGCCGACGGAGGGCTCCAGACATCCGGAGCCCAGGACCTCACAGGCCTTGTCGGCGGCGGCAGCCACGACGGGAAGACCAGCCGGAAGACCCATATCTTCGGCGGCCGCCGGCACCAGCTCGCCGAGAACCGATCCTGCTGGGTGGAGGTCCGGGAGCATGTTCCTCTCAATGCCCAGTGCTTCCCATTTCCAATCCCCGGGAGATGCCCACTGGAGTTTCTTGTAGTCGAACGGGACGTAACCGACCTGCGACCCGACGGAGTCGACGAAAAGGCCGGTCAGTCGATGGTTGAGGAAGCCCGAGAGGAAGAGAAATTTTTTTGTCTTTGCCCAGATTTCCGGCTGATGCAGCCTGAGCCAGTTCGATTCCGCCTCGGCCTGAAAGTAGCGAATGGTCTCGGACATGCGAACCGCACGGAAGGCCAGACCCATCAAACCGCCGACCGGCGCCAAGCCCTCGGTACGCCTCTGGTCCAGCCAGACGATGGCGGGGCGCAGTGGCCGGCCGAGTTCATCGACACAGACCATCGTCGCGCGCTGAGTGGTGACGGTAACACCGGCCACCGCCTCGGGCCCAACCGGCGACTCCTCCCAAAGGCGCCGGCAGACGGCGCAGATCGTCTGCCAGGAATCTTCGGCGTCACGTTCCGCCCACCCCGGTTGGGGGGAGTTGTAAGGCTCGATCTCGATCCGGGATTTGGAAACCAGTGTGCCGCGGAGATCGAAGAGAAGGGCTCGGACGCTCTGCGTTCCGTGATCGAGGGCCAGAAGGTGGTCAGCTTCGGTCATGGATCAGTTGTACCTCAGACGGGGCAAGAGAGGAACTCCCAGTCCGGCTTCGCCGGGCGCTCTCAGCTCATTCGCCTTCGGAACCTACCAATGGAACATCGGCCCATTGTTGCCGATCTCTTCCTTTATTCCACAGCTTTCGCCCACACTGAAGGGCCGTCGACCCGACCGCCAGGGGGAGCCAGACCCAGAGAATCTCTGATCGGATGATTGAGCCGACGACAGCGAAAAAAGTGGCGGGGCTGAAGGGAGAGACCAGGATCGGCCGGAACGGGAGGAAGAAACGTCCACCGTCGAAGGGCATCAGGATGCCGACCCCAAGTCCCCCATTGGTCACCATGTCCAGAAGTCCATGCGAGGCGGCGGCCACACCGGCAACCATCGCCGTGATCCAGAACGACCGGGCACCGTTGCGGTCGGCCCTGAGGATCAGTGCACCGATTATGCCCAGTACTGCCGCGAAGGCCAGCGAATGGCTGAAGCCCCTGTGGCACAAAGGATGGCCGTAGGGGATGCCCAGGAAGAACGCCGTGAAATCGAGATCAGGGAGGGCGGCCAGAATGCCGAAGACAAACGCGTACCGAAGGTGGCGGCCCCGAGTTTTCGGGGAAACCTGGGAAATGGCCGCGCCGGCGATGAAGTGGGTCAGGGGTGTCGGCATAGGGAAATCATACAAGGCGATTGTGGCAGAAAGTTGGCTACCCCTTCTTCGGACGCTGATTCGCCTTGAGGACACGCTTGCGAATACGGATGGCCGAGCGGGTCACCTCGACCAGCTCATCATTGTCGATCCACTCCAGGGCCAAGTCCAGGGTCATGCGCCGGGGCGGGGCCAGGCGCAGAGCCTCGTCGGCGCCGGACGACCGCATGTTGGTCAGTTTCTTTTCGCGAGTGACGTTGACGTCGAGGTCGCCTGAGCGGGCGCTCTCACCGACGATCATGCCCTCGTACACTTCTATGCCTGAGGGCAGGAAAAGGGTGCCGCGTGGTTCGAGGTGGAAGAGAGCGTAGGGTGTCGTCTTGCCCATTCGGTCGGAAATCAGTGTGCCGGTCGGTCGGCCGCCGAAGGGGCCCTGCCAGGGCGCCCAGCCGTCAAAGAGATGGTTGAGGATGCCGGTGCCACGGGTGTCGGTCAGAAATTCTGAGCGAAAGCCGATCAGGGCTCGAGAGGGGACCCGGAATTCGATCCGGACCCGCCCATGCCCCGGGTTGTGCATCTCGGTCATCACGCCCTTGCGGCTGCCCAACTTCTGGGTGATGACGCCGACGTATTCGTCGGGGCAATCGACCTGCACCAACTCCATCGGCTCGTGTTTTGAACCATCGATCTCCCGGGTGACGACCTCGGGTTTGGAGACCGACAACTCGAACCCCTCGCGCCGCATGGTCTCGATCAATATCGCCAGCTGGAGTTCGCCACGGCCCATCACCTTGAAGGAGTCGGTGCCGATGACATCCAGGCGAATGGCGACGTTGTGGAGCATTTCCTTTTCCAGCCGGACCAGGATCTGCCGGGCCGTGACCTTCGTACCCTCCTGTCCGCCGAAGGGGGAGGTATTGGCCGAAAAGACCATCGACATCGTCGGTTCGTCGACGGCGATGCGCTTGAGCGGCATGGGATCATCGATATCGACCAGGCTGTCGCCGATCGAGACCTCTTCGAGGCCTGAGATCGTGACGATGTCCCCTGCGATTGCCTCGTCGACTTCCTGGCGCTTGAGACCTTCTTGGGAAAAAATCGTCCCGATCTTGGCGGACACGACGCCATCTTCCCGTGCTTGTCCGACAATGCTGTTGGAACTGATTGACCCATTTACGATACGGCCCACCGCCAAACGGCCCAGGTAGTCCGACCACGCGAGGTTGGTGACCAGCATTTGCAACGGGGCCGAAGGGGTGCCTTCCGGTTCAGGCAATTTTGCGATGATCTCCTCGAAAAGGGGTTTGAGGTCGCCGAACTCGCCGTCGAATCCGAGGCGGCACAGGCCCTTTCGGGCGTCTGTGCAGAAGACTGGGAAATCAAGCTGCTCCTCGGTGGCGTCCAGGTCGAT
>JAUWTC010000197.1 GCA_030609785.1 Holophagae bacterium | reverse complement strand
CATCTACCGGCACCAACAGTTGGGTCTGGGCCGGGCCCAGGCAGCGCGTATGGGCGCCCGTGAGGTTTCCATGGCGGTCATCGCCGCCACCGTCACCTCGGTGATCGTCTTTCTGCCGATGGTCTTCAACAAGCCCAGCGAAATGAATATCTACCTTCGAGAGTTGGCGATCACCGTCTGTCTGACGCTGGTGGCCTCGCTCTTCATTTCCCAGACGCTGATTCCCCTGGCGACATCGCGGTTCATTCGTCTCCGTCCGCCGCGCCGTGCGCCGCTGATGTTGGCCATCGAGCGGCGATATGACCGGATACTGGCCTTCAATTTGCGGCATCGGTGGATCTCGGTCGTCGTAGGACTCGGGGTCGTCGCCTCGGCGGTATTTCCGTTCAACCGCATTGACAAGGTCTTCGACGCCAACCGTTCCGAGGTCTTCGTGCAGGCCCGGTACGAATTTTCCGAACCCTTGAGTCTCGAGCGCAAGGAGAAGGTGATCAACCTGGTCGAAGCGGCACTGCTGCCGCACCGGGAGGAGCTCAACGCCGAGCACATCTACAGTTTCTGGTCCGACCGATTCAGTCTGACGCGGATTTACATGAAGGAGGGTTTTGCCAACGATGCGGCCATGGAAGGGACCCGGCGACTCTTGCGGGAGCTGGTTCCGGAGATCCCCGGCCTCAAGCTCGAGGTGCAGGATCAGGGTGGCATGGGTTGGCGGCGAGGCGGTGGCAAGCGCGTTGCATTCCAGATCGTCGGCGAGGACACCGGCGTGCTGTCGGAGCTGGCCGAGGAGGCGAAACTACGGATCTCCGAGATTCCAGGCCTGGTCGACTCGTGGGCCTCGACCGAGAGCGGGCAGATGGAACTCTCCGTCGATCTCGATCGCGAGTTGGCCGCCAGATATGGCGTGCCCTTCAACCAACCGGCCGACATCGTCGCCTTGACCTTTCGAGGACGGCGATTGCAGCGTTTCCGGACCGCCGACGGCGAGAGGGAAATGCGCCTGACTCTGGACGAGCAGGACGAGGAGACCGTTTCCCAGTTGCGCAACCTGCCGGTCTGGGGTTCGGACGGCAAAAAGATTCCGCTGGCTTCGCTGGCAACATTCAGCCTGGCGCCGGGCCCGGAACGCATTCGGCGGGATAACCGTCGGACCAGCGTCTGGGTCGGCGGGCGGTATGAGGAGGGCACGATGGCCGACTACCTGCCGCTGGTGAAGCAAACGATGGACTCGATGAAGTTTCCCTACGGCTACAGCTGGACGATGTCCGAGTGGATCAACCGCCAACAGGAACAATCCAGGGACTTCCTGATCGATCTGGCGCTGGCGCTGTTGCTGGTCTTCGCGGTCATGGCCGGCTTGTTCGAGAGCGTACGTCAGGCGATCGGTCTGATGGTGTCTCTGCCCTTCGCCGTTGCCGGCGCCTTTTGGACGCTGTGGCTGACCGGAACCGATTTCGACCAGCCGGCCGCTATCGGGCTGCTCTTGTTGATCGGTGTCGTCGTCAACAACGGCATCGTCATGCTGGAGCACATCAACGCCTATCGGCGTCGCGGCATGGAGCGGACCGAAGCGATGATGCGTGGAGGCCGGGAGCGTTTGCGGCCGATTCTGATGACCGCAGTCACGACCCTGGTCGGACTGGTGCCGATCGTTGTTCAGCGTCCCGCGTTGGCAGGGGTCTACTACTACTCGATGGCCCTGGTCATCATGGGTGGCTTGATGGTCTCGACGGTCTTGACCGCCGTCCTGCTGCCGACGACCACCGCCCTGGCTGAGGATATCTTTGGAGGCATGGGACGACTTGTCGTCGTCGCTTTCCGGAGAATCGGCCGTCGAGGAGTGAAGGCCCGATTACCTGCGTGAGCGGGCCAGAGGTTTGTGGAATCGAAAAGGGGTGGGTCATGCGGATCTGGCAGAAGATTGCCATTTGTAGTGTTTGTATTACAATAGCTACAGGAGGATCTCATGGCGACTCAATCAGTCCGGCTGCCGGACGATCTGGCTCAGCGGCTGGCCCACATCAGTGCTGCTACAAAACGGTCCAAATCGTCCTTTCTGGTTGAAGCTCTGGAACGATACCTTGATGAGGTCGAAGATCTGGAGATCGCCCTCAGTCGGGTGCGTGACCCGGGGTCAAAGTGGATCGACCATGCTGAGGTGAAACGTGACCTCGGCCTTGATTGAGATTCGCTGGGAGCGACGGGCACTCAAAGAACTCAAGGCCGTCGACAAGGATGCACAACGGTGCATCGTAGCGGCCGTCGAACAGTTGGTCGAACAGCCGCTGAGGGGGACGCAGCTGTCGGCTCAATGGAAAGGGCTTCGGAGGCTGAGAGTCGGGGAGTTTCGGGTGATCTATGCCTTTGACGGAACCCGGTTGCTGATCTCTGTCATTCGGGTAGGCCATCGGAGAGAGGTGTATCGGTAGGACTCAAAGATCCAATTGCACCCTCATGGCCTCGCGCAGGGCTTCATTGATTTCTTGATTGTCGATCCGGCCGAGTTTCTGCGCCAAACGTTGCTTGGATACAGTCCGGAGTTGGTGAGCCATCGCCACCGATTCTCTGTTCAGGCCGGCACAGCCTTCGTCAAGCAGAGCCTCGTTCGGATAGATCCTGCGTCCAGCTTTCCGTGAGGTCAGGGGGAGGGCAGTCACTACGGGAAGGACTGCGTTGGCCGCCTCGTTCGACACAATGATCACAGGACGGCGTCCGGCTTGCTCAGAACCAACGACTGGGTCAAGGTCCACCAGCCACACGGACCACTGAAGCGGTTCCCGGGTCATTCTTCTGTCGTCCCATCGAGCTCCCGATCGGATTCACCGAAGGCCCGCATCGTCTCTTCAACATCCTCGAGGAAAAGAGGATCCTTCGCTGCTGCCGCAAAGGCCTCCTTCAGACGTTGCTCATGTTGACGGTGAAGCTGTTCTCGAACAGCCTGGGCAACAAAGGCACTGTAGGACGGGGCTGCACCCTCCCGGACAGCCGTTTCCATCTCACTGAGGAGATCACCCGGGAGCGAATAGGTCACTTTTCGAGCCGTTTTTTCGCTCATTCAACACCTCCGTATGTATAGGAGGTATGGTAGAAATCTACAGCTGCAATGTCAATCCTGTTCTTTGGGGCCCTGTTATATTCCTGCCGTATTTACTCTTATCCCCCTGCGCGAAGCGCAAATTGCGATAGGTATGCGGTCGGTTGGTCGTCGGTACCGTTCGGATAAGAGTAATGACGAAAGACCAACCAGACGTACGCCTATCGCACCGGGAACTCGGCCAACAACCGAGACACAATCTTCGCGACGTCGCTTTCCGACGGGTTGGGCTTGCTGAAGGCGCCCTCGGCGATGCCTCGCCAGACGAGACTGCGTTTCTTGCCGTCCAGTACGTCGACGATCAGTGTGCCCCTGGTCACCATACGTGCCGAGGAGTAGCCTCCGCCGCCCCAGCCTCCGCCCCAACCCCAGCACCCGCGGTATGGATATCCCCACCCGCTGGAGTAGACCTGCATGCTCTGTTGCAGGGCGATGTGGTAGGTCACCAGGAGGTCCGCTTTGCCGGGTTCGGCCGGCTCGAGGCCCTTGAGGCCGAGTTCCCCGGTCACCGCGCTTCGGATGCGGGAGGCAACGAATGCGTTTGGGGCTGGGGAGGGAGTCCCACGATCCGGCCTCTCCGGCAACTCATACCACGCGAAGGTCTTAGAGCGAGAAAAATCATGGTGGGTGTCCCAGTCCGTGACGTAGCTGACCGACGAACAGCTCCCGAGCAGCACCGCCAAACCTCCCACCGCAACGATCATAATCAATTTCTTCATGATTTATCTCCTTTTCAGCCTGCCGGGCGCCGCGATATCCCGCGCCGCCCACTCATGGACGTTGCAAAAACAATGCCCGGTTTTTCAGAAATATTCGACGCCTGAGTTGCCGCCTGCAAAATACAAGAAACAGCCACAAAAAGGCACAAAGAAGCACAAATAGGGAAGGAATTACCCCGCTGGGCCCGTGTTCTGGAGCGCGGGGCCCCCGCCCCGCATTGTGACGCCCGGTCGTTGCAGGCAGCTTTGAGGCGAACGTCGTGGCCACCTGAGAGGACTGACCGTCCCGTTTCGGGGACATCGCTATACTCCGCCGATGGCAACACGCGCCCCCCGAAAGATAGAAATCCCACAGGAGCATGCCGGGGCGCTTGGAATCCACCTCAAACACTGTCTGGGCCTGTGGGAGGTGGACGGACTTGCTCCGAAGATCGAACTGCGGCTCAGCACACGGATGACCCGCACCATCGGCAGCGCCAATCCGGCCAAGAACCGCATTACCCTCGCCGTTTGGCTTTTCAATCAACCCCAGACAATTATTGACGAAGTTGTCTGCCACGAAGCCGCCCACCTGATCGTCCACCACCTCCACGGGACGGGCCTTCGACCCCACGGCCGAGAGTGGCAAGCCTTGATGCGACGGGCGGGTGTGACCCCAAGGGTCCGAATCCCGCTGCCTCATCCGCCCCCGGTACCAAAACCCCGCCGTCGACGACGCAGATCGGGCCTCACCCGAGGTCTATCGATCTAGTCTAAGATGGCGGCCGATATGGAGGTAGGTATGGATTTGGGGCTGACAGGACGAGTGGTTCTGGTGACCGGCGGGAGCCGTGGTCTGGGGAAAGCGATGGCGACGGCAATGGCGGCCGAAGGCGCCAGGGTTGCAATCTGTGCTCGGGACGAAGGGTCCCTGGCTCAGACCGCCGAGGAAATCTCCGGTACCGGCGCCACGGTCCTCCCTGTGGTCGCCGACGTCACCTCGGCCGAGGATCGGGGGCGATTGATGGCCGAGGTAGGGGACCGGTTGGGCTCAGTGGAGGTCCTTGTCAACAACGTCGGGGGCAATCGCCGTGGTGCGATTTGCGATACGACGGACGAGGACTGGCAGGCGATCATCGACCTCAATCTGATGAGCCACATGCAGTTGGCGCGATCAGTCGTGCCGGCGATGCGGGAACGCGGCCGAGGAGTGATCCTCTTCACGACTTCAATCTACGGTCGGGAGTACGGTGGTCCCGGCATGAGCATCTACCACACGACTAAGGCAGCGGTCATCGGACTGGCCAAAGCCCTGGCCCTGGAACTGGCACCCGATGGCATTCGAGTCAATTCGATCGCGCCGGGGTCAATTCGATTCCCCGGCGGATCCTGGGACAAGAAATGCCAGGCCGACCCTGAGGCCATGGCGGCATTCGTCAAGGCCGAGATTCCGATGGGCCGGTTCGGCGCCGCTGAAGAGATCGGGGACGTCGTGGCCTTTCTGGCCTCCGACCGTGCCTCGTGGATCACCGGCGCCTGCCTCAATGTCGACGGGGGGCAGTCTCGGTCCTTGATCTGACGATCATCCTGGATTCCCGGATTCAATCATAGATCTTCTCATCCTCAGCGTCGGACTCGCAGGCATCAAGCTCCATGTCACGCACCAGCCCTTGCTCCCGGGCCTGCTCGCTTTCCCGATACCACTCGTGGGCTGTGATCATCGCCATCACTTCGTTTGTCCCGGTCCAGATCGAGGCCAATCGGAGGTCCCGGACAATCCGTTCCACGGGGAAGATGTTCGTGTAGCCGATACCGCCCATGACCTGCATGGCGTTATGGGCGACCTTTTGACAACTCTCGGTGATAAATTTCTTGCTCTGGGAAACCAGGCGGCGGATGATTGCCGGTGACTCCCCGGT
>JAUWTC010000331.1 GCA_030609785.1 Holophagae bacterium | reverse complement strand
GAAAAACTGATGGACGCCTATCTCGAAGAGGGAGAACTCAACGAGGCTACCCTGATCGAGGGCCTGAAGAAGGCGATCACGGCCCGGGCATTGTTCCCGGTGTTCGCCCTCTCCGGCGGCAAAAACATCGGCGTACAGCCGCTGATGGACGCCCTCGTCAATCTGGCCCCGGCGCCCGACTGGCGACCGGTTTCGGCCGTCGTCGAGGGAGAGGAGAAGGAACTGGCGATTTCCGGCGATGAAAAATTCTCCGCCTATGTTTTCAAGACCATCTCCGACCCCTTCTCGGGCCGCATTTCCCTGATCCGCGTCTTTTCGGGCGGAATCGCCTCGGACGCAACCGTGACCAACAGCACCAACGGCGGCACCGAACGCCTCGGCGCCCTTTCGATCATTCAGGGCAAGACCCTCGAGCACATTTCGGAACTGGCGCCCGGCGACATCGGCGCCGTGCCAAAACTCAAGGAGACCAACACCTCCGATTCGCTGTGTGAAGCCAAGATGAACATCAAGGTTCCCGCGGTCCCGATCCCAGAGGCGGCAATCTCATTCGCCCTCGAGGCCAAGTCCAAGGCGGACGAGGACAAGCTGGCAACGGCCCTGCGCCGGATCCAGGACGAGGACCCGACGGTCAAGATCGGCCGGGACCCCCAAACCAAAGAGATGCTGATTTCCGGCACGGGCCAGCTTCACGTCGAGGTCGTTGTCGGCAAACTGAAGAAGCGCTACAAGGTTGACGTTGTCCTGCACCAGCCCAAGGTTCCATATCGGGAGACGATCACCAAGAGCATCGATGTGACCACGCGGCACAAGAAACAGACCGGAGGCTCGGGCCAATTCGCTCAGTGCTCGATCACCATGGAGCCCAACCATGGCCACGGGTACGAGTTCGTCGACAAGATCTTCGGCGGCTCGATTTCGCAAACCTACCGCCCGGCTGTCGACAAGGGTATTCAGGAAGCGGCCGAACGGGGTGTTCTTGCCGGTTTCCCGATGGTCGACTTCAAGGTCACCCTGACCGATGGAAAAGAACACGCCGTCGACTCCTCGGAAATGGCCTTCAAGCAGGCCGGCAGAAAGGCCTTCAGGGATGCTGCCGCCAAGTGCAAACCCACCCTGCTCGAGCCGGTGATGACGGTCGAGGTCTACACGCCGGAAGACGCCATGGGCGACGTGATGGGCGATCTCAACTCGCGGCGCGGCCGCCTTCAGGGCATGGACACCGAGGACGGAACGACGACCATCAAGGCTCAGGTTCCTCTGGCTGAAATGCTGACGTACGCACCGACCCTTCGCTCCATTACCGGCGGGCGCGGCGATTTCCACATGGAAATGACCGGCTACGTCGAAGTGCCCAAGCAGTTCCGGGAGAAAGTCATTGCTGCCGCCAACCTCGAGGAGGAGGAAGAGGAGTAGCACTGACACTTGCATTTTTATATCGACCCCTCTACGATTCAAAAAGTGACTTTAATCACTTTTTGAATCGTTCTTTTTTTGGAGGTTTCGTAATGGGAAAACAGCGTCCTGTCCGACAGTTATTTTCATTGTCAATCGTAATCGTCGGATGCTGCGTCCTGGCTCTCGCCGGAACAGCAATTGCCACCGACAGTTATACCGATTTGCCCGCTCGGCCGACTGACCCGACCGACTTCAAGGCATGGCGCCAGTTGATTCCCGGATCACAATCAGGGACGGCCGGGGCTGGCGAGGACACCCGAGCACAGACATACTTCACTGATCGCGCCGCATTCGATGCCGCGGCTCCGGCACTGCCCCTCGAGGATTTCGAGGAGGGGAATGTTTCGGCAGGCGGGGTTGAAACTTGCAGCGACCCCTATGACAGCTCGACGTCGGACGCCTGCTGGTCAGCCGGCGATATTCTCGGCGGCATCTCCCTGGGCTCGTCCAGTGGCGGGGGCATGGTGATTCTCGGGGACGGCTTCTTCGGTGGGTCCAGTTCCATCGTGACCGGCGCCAATACCTTCACCGATTTCACCTACATCGACTTTTCGCCGGCCGTCAACGCGATCGGCATGGACCTTCTGCCTGCCAACACCGTCACGATCCGTCTTTATGATGCCGCCGGCGCCCTGCTGGCCACCACCTCAGGTACCGGTGGAGACAGCGGAATGTTCTGGGGCGTCGTTTCGGACGAATCGATCTCTCGAGTTGAACTCGAAGGTGACGGAGGCGCCGGAGAGGTGTTGGACAACCTGGCCTTTGGTGTCGGCGGGTCAACCCTGATCCTCGGTGAACTCACCTTTGACGACCTGTGCGCCAGCGGCGACGGTGAAGGCAACGGCATCGCCGAGCCCAACGAGGTGATTGACCTCTGGCTCCAGGTTTCTGCAATCGGCGGTGATTTCACAGGTGTCATCGGCACCGTCACCATGGTGACCGCCGGCGTGACCATCGTCAACGACACCTTCAGTTACGGCACGATCACTGATGGCTCTGCCATTACCAACTCCGTGCCGTACCGGCTGATCCTCGACGGTCTCGTGTGCGGCGACACCCTTGACGTTCAGATTACCGTCACGTCCAACGAGGGCGGTCCGTTTGTAACTCAGATGACGACATCGATCGGTCAGGACCTGGCGCCAGTGGTTCCGGTCGATATTCCGGACAGCGACCCGGCAGGGATTTCAAGCTCCCTGGTGGTCGCCGAGGATGTCACCCTGACCGATGTCAACGTCTACGTGCAAATTGACCACACCTGGGTCGGCGACCTGATCGTCTGGCTGGAAAGCCCGGCCGGAACGACAGTCACTCTCCTCGACCAAGTGGGGGTTCCTGCATCGACCTATGGCTGCAGTGACGACAACATGGCCGTCACCTTCGACGACGATTCGGCCTTCGACCCCGAGAATCACTGCTCGGGTTCCGATCCGTGGTATTCGGGCGACGCAATGCCGGTGGGCAGCCTGGCAGCCTTCAACGGCGAGTCCACTGCCGGAACCTGGCTGCTGTGGGCCTCGGACAACGCCGGGGGAGACACCGGCCAAATCGTTGATTGGCAGCTGATCACCGATCCGGTTGTCAGCGGCGTTTGCATTCCGTGCGACGAGTCGGTTCCCGTCCAGACCGAGGCCATTCCGACACTCGGCGGACTGGGCATTCTGGCCTTGATCGCGCTCCTGGCCTGCGCTGCGGTGGTTTTCATCCGTCGTTCTTGAATTGACTCAGATCGATCAACAAAGGGCACGCCTCGGCGTGCCCTTTTCATTTTTCAGGCGCTTGCAAAGGTGAGGGCAGCGCCACGAAGAGGGGGATATGGCCCCGAATCAAGAATCCGAGCGCGCCACAGTTTTGACCACGAACTCCGGAGGGTCAAGGATGGTCTTCTTGACCGAGCACTGGTGGACGGAGCGCTCGAGGGCCTTGTGGTATTTCTCAGGGAAATCCTGCGGCGTTTCAACCGTGATCCTAATCGTGGCCATCCGATTTGTCTCGGGGTCACGCTCCCAGCTCTGGGTCATGGTAATGCCTTCGACCGGCAGTTCACGCCTCTGGCAGAAGCTCAAAATATAGATGCCCGCACAGGTTGCCAGGGAGGCCAGAAAGAGGTCGTAGGGCTCCGGTGCCGAACCCTCACCGCCGGACTCGAGGTTCTGGTCCGTCGCGATTTCAAACCCGTTGTAACCGGCGTACACTTTCTTGCCGCCCGGAAAACTAACCGTCATCTCGTTGCTCATTGATGTCTCCTAACCCGGCTTGGCCGGGTTGCTGTCAGCTTTCAGCCCTTCGTTCACTTTCAAAAATACCGCGAGTTCCTCGCGGTTGCCCTTCCGTCCGGCGATCGGAGAGGGTATCACCGCAACTTTGGTCAGTCCAAGACCCTCGAGATGTACGACCACCCCGTCGATCACCCGTCGCCGAACCGCCTCATCCCGGACGATGCCACCCTTGCCCACCTGGTCGCGCCCCGCCTCGAACTGAGGTTTGACCAGGCACACCAGATGGCCGCCATCCGAGAGAAAGGGTAGAACATTCGGGACGACCAGGCGAAGCGAAATGAAACTGAGGTCCATCGTGATCAACTGAACCGGAAATGGAAGATCCCCGGGTCCGAGATGGCGCGCATTGACGCCTTCCATCACGATGACTCGAT
>JAUWTC010000260.1 GCA_030609785.1 Holophagae bacterium | reverse complement strand
CCGCCATTCTCCATGTCGCTTCGCCGGCCACGACCCTGATCGCCACGACCGGCAAGGCTCCGCAGGAGCGTATTGACGCCGTCCGCGCCACCGGCGCCGAGGTCATGGTCTTCGCGACTGATGGCGACTCACGGGTCGACCTCGAGGCTCTCTGGAAGGCTCTGGGCGAACGAAACATCCAGCACCTCCTGGTCGAAGGCGGGGCCACCCTCAATCAGGCGGTTCTGGAGGCAGGGCTGGTGCAGCGGATGATGGTCATCCTGTGCCCCCTGATGCTCGGGGGCGCCGATGCGCCCGGCATCTTCCGGGGCCGGGGTGTCGGGGCCTTGGACGACGCCATACGGCTGAGCGATCTTCGGGCACGGCCCTGCGGCCCGGATTTGATCATCGAGGGAGAGGTAGAACCATGTTCACTGGACTGATCCAAGGGGTCGGCATCGTCGGTGAGATTCGGAGGACGGACCACGGCCAACAGCTGAGTATCCGGTCGGAGCCCCTGGTTGCCGAACTCGAGGTCGGCGACAGCATCGCGGTCGACGGCGTCTGCCTGACGGTCGTGTCGAAATCCATGGATACCTTCTTTGCAGACGTTTCGACCGAAAGCCTCAGCCGGACGACCCTGGGAACCAAGGGCCCCGGCGATCGGATCAATCTGGAACCGGCGCTCCGCCTGGGAGACCGCTTGGGCGGTCATCTGGTGACCGGTCATGTCGATGGACTGGGCCGGGTTGTCGAGCGCCGCCGGGAAGGCAACGGCACCGTTTTCACGATTGCCGCCGGCGCCGATCTAATGTCCCTGATCGTCGAAAAGGGGTCGATTACCATCGACGGCATCAGCCTGACGGTCAATCAGGTCGGCAAGGAGTTTTTTGGTGTGATGGTCATTCCCCACACGCTCAAGAACACGACTCTCTGCGACCGCCGCCCGGGACATCAGGTCAACCTTGAAACCGATCTCCTGGGGAAGTACGTTGCCAGGCTGTTGGAGAACCGCGCCGACCGGGATCAAGGGGGAATTGACCTGGAAACTCTTGCCAGAAACGGCTTTTTGTGACAGATTCCGCCCCGTCTGGGGGTTCTCGGGTGCCGATATCCAGAGTTGAAAACGCGCTTGACGAGATCCGGAGAGGCCGAATGGTCATCCTGGTCGATGACGAAGACCGGGAAAACGAGGGCGATCTGACGATGGCCGCCCAAATGGTGACCCCTCAGGCCATCAACTTCATGGCCCGGTACGGCCGCGGTCTGATCTGCCTCTCCCTGACCGAGGAGAGGGCCGACGAGTTGGAACTCCCGCTGATGGTTCAGGAGAACACGTCGTCTTTCAAGACGGCCTTCACCGTGTCGATCGAAGCCCGGCAGGGCGTAACGACCGGGATTTCCGCAGCAGACCGCGCCCACACCATTCAGGTGGCCCTCAGCGACAAGACTGGGTCGAGAGATCTGGCACGACCGGGCCACGTCTTTCCCTTGAGAGCCCGCAAGGGCGGTGTCCTGGTCAGGGCAGGCCAGACCGAAGGATCGGTCGATCTTGCTCGGTTGGCCGGGCTCAAGCCCTCGGGCGTTATCTGCGAGATCATGAACGAAGACGGAACCATGGCCCGCATGCCCCAACTGCGGCAGGTTGCCGAGGAACACGACCTGACGATCGTTTCCATTGCCGACCTGGTGGCCTACCGGATGGTCAAGGAACAGCTGGTCAGGCGGGCGGCCGAAACCGAGTTGCCGACGGACTTCGGCGGTGACTTCAAAGCGATCGTCTACGAAAACGACATCGATAACCTGGACCATTTGGTACTGGTCAAGGGCGATGTCACGAACGACGAACCCGCGCTTGTCAGGGTCCACTCCGAATGCCTGACCGGGGATGTCTTCGGGTCCAAGCGCTGCGACTGCGGGAAACAGCTTCAGGCCTCGATGGACCGTATCGACAAGGAGGGCCGCGGGGTCATCCTCTACATGCGGCAGGAAGGCCGAGGAATCGGCCTTGTCAACAAGATGAAGGCATACTCGCTCCAGGACCACGGCTGTGACACGGTCGAAGCCAACGAGCGCCTGGGCTTCAAGCCGGATCTCCGGGACTACGGCATCGGCGCGCAGATCCTTGCCGACCTCGGCCTGAGTAAGATCCGTTTGATGACCAACAACATGAGGAAGATCGTCGGACTCGAGGGCTATGGCCTGGAGATCGTCGAGAGAGTCCCGGTGGAGATCGCTCCGACCAAGGAGAACCACCGATATCTGACAACCAAGAGAGAGAAGATGGGACATCTTCTCGAAATGGTGTGAGGTGATAATGCCCCAGTTAATCGAAGGACAGTTGAACGCAACGGAATTGAACTTCGGCATCATCGTCAGCCGGTTTAACTCCTTCATTTCCGATCACCTGCTCGAAGGCGCGCTCGACGCCCTACGTCGGCACGGAGCTGACGAGGACTCGATCACCATCGTCCGCGTCCCGGGCGCGTTCGAAATCCCGCTGGCAGCCCAACGCTTGGCGGCCCAGGGGAAGTACGACGCGCTGATCTGCCTCGGCGCGGTTATCCGTGGCGCCACCCCACACTTCGACTACGTCAGCGCCGAAGTGACAAAAGGCATCGCCGCCGTCAGCCTGGCCAAGGATCTGCCGGTCGCCTTCGGCATCTTGACGACTGATTCGATTGAACAGGCGATCGAGCGGGCCGGAACCAAGGCCGGCAACAAGGGCGCCGATGCGGCGGCGACCGCCATCGAGATGGCCGATCTCTTTCGCGGGCTGTGAGCTGACCCCCTCAGGCATCGGCCGGCGGCATGATCGAGCTGCTGGACGCCGACGGTTTCCAGGAACACACACGCAAAGAACCCGGTCAGATCTACGTCGAACGCTATTGGTAAACCTCAGTCCTCCCGATAGATCCACGCACCGATAATCGTAGCAAATACGACTTCGACCAGGCCGACGATGCCCCACATCACAAGGAGGTTCGACGGGTAGAGCCCCACCATCTGGTAACCGATTAGGGAGATCAGGGTGCCTCCGGCCCACAGGGCCACGCCAACCAGAGCTGCGGTTTTCGGGCCGGCGCCGAAACGGGGCCGGGCTGCAGCGTAGAAGAACACGGCCACCAACCCCATAAGCAGGCTGACCAAAATAGTTAAGGCCCACATCGCCGGACTCATGTCCATCGACAGATTGTGCGCCTTCATCGCCTCCGTCATCTCTTCCATGTAGAGCACGCTGGCCACGCCCTCGAAGAGCCAGACAAAAACGCCCGCGACAACACCGCCGGCAATCCACCTACCAACATTGATTCCACTCATTGCCAATTCTCCTTTCGACGTGCATCACCAGTGTCCTTCGAATTATGCCGGAAAACCCTCCCTGGAATTGAACCGCCTGCTGGTCTACTGCCGTGACGGTATCTCCCCGGCATGGACCGACCCAGATGGCGATAAACTCGGCCTGGTCGACGGTGTTCGACTAGCTCGAGGCATCGTTTGAATCCGAAGTGGCGCCGGGCGAATGACTCACTGAGTCGGCAACGCGGTCATTACATCAATTTTCAAACAAAATACCCACGGCTGACCGTATACTCAGTAGAAGTCTCACGCCTCGACCATCACAAGGGAGCACCACATGGGACGGACAACAGCTTTTCGATCTCTCATTCTGGCAACCGCCGTGGTTGCATCGGGGTCCCTGGTGTCGGCAGATTGGAACGAGGGGCTCACGGCCTTCAACGCCGGGAACTACCAGGTGGCGGCGGAACACTTCGCCGAGATCACCCGGACCAACCCCTCCTGGCCTGGTGGCTACTACATGCTGGGCCGGTGCCAGTCGGAATTGGACCAGGGGACAGAGGCCATCGAGAGCCTGCGAAAAGCCTATGATCTCGATGCGTCAGATGCCAATTCCGTCATCGCCTTGAGCCGTGAACTGATGTCCGGGGACTTTTTCGCTGAAACCCTAGACATCCTCGAATCGACGACGGTCGGCGAGCTGCCGCCCGCCTTGCGTTCCGAGGCCGCGGCTCTGCTGGCGGCAGCGATGCTTGGTAAAGACGACGCCCAGGGGGCGATTGGCATCCTCCAGGAACGCCTGCGTGAGGACGGCGCCAATCCGGCCCTTTTCCGAATCCTGGGAAAGGCACAAGCGGCAACCGGGGATCGCGAAAGCGCCTTTCAAAGCTTTTCCAAGGCCTTTGAGTTAAACCCTGATGAACTCTCCGGTGAGGCCGCAACACGAACCGCTCTTTCGCTGGCCGGCGCCGCTCTCGAGGCCGACCAGAAGACTGAGTGGTACCGCCATGCCCTGGCTATCGGGAGCCGGCTGGCAACTGCATTCCCCAAAGCCGAGTACGATCTCTTGACCGGCCAGGCCGCTTTGGGCGCCGAGGATTTCGAAGCCGCCGAACGATGGTTCCGCGCGGCTCTCTCAAAGGATGAAAACGACCCCGAGACGCGGTACCTCCAGGGCCGGAGCCTGGCCGGCCTCGGCAGGGAGGACGAGGCCTACGATGCCTTTTCGGCGGCTCTCACCGAAGGACCCGATGATGAGTTGACCAGGAGAATCCACGGCCGTATGGGCCAAATCGCCGCCTGCCGCCTGGACCTCGAGACCGCAACGGATCACTATCGCTCAGCCCGACAGGCAGATCGGGCACAGGAGATCGAGAGCCTGGCTACCCAGTTCGCCGGGGCCCTGGCCCAGTTGGAAAAGCTCCGTGCCACCGTTGATGAGATCCAGCAGATGGAGCGGGACCTCGCAGAACTGGGCGACGCTCAGGGCGTGACCGCCATGCGCGAACGCGCTGCCGCCGAGCGATCCAAGATCGACGAGATCGAGGACAATCTGGAGGCCGTCCGCAGCGCCTTGTGCCGGT
>JAUWTC010000159.1 GCA_030609785.1 Holophagae bacterium | reverse complement strand
CGTGGCGTCGTCATGCAGAGGACGCCCTTCGGTGAAAGCCTCCACTGCTGCGAAGATAGCTTCACCGGCAGCCTCGGGCCCCTCATCACACGGTGACCCGGCGATCAGGTCGACCAGGCGGTCAATGCCGAACTCCTCCTCCTGGAGGTTTTCGGCCTCGGTCAGTCCATCGGTGTAGAGGAAGACCGCGTCTCCAGGGATCAGGCGGTGGCACTCGGTCGTGTAGGCCACCCCGTTGAGAATGCCCAGCGGCAGGCCGGACGAGGCGATCTGTTCGACCCGTCCATCGCAACGCCGCACCAGGATCGGGCAGTGTCCGGCATTGACGGCATACAGACTCCCGTCAGTCACGATCCGGATCATCGCAAAGGTCGCGAACCGGTTGTCGTCAGTCGCCCCATACAAGAAGCCGTTGAGTCGGCAGGCCAGGTCTTCCAGCCGGAAATCCTCGGGGACCAACAGCCTCACACCGGCTTGAACCCCGGAGGCAATCAATCCCGCGCCGACACCCTTGCCTGACACGTCGGTCACAGTGACAACCAGATCCCCGTCTTGAACCAGGATATCGTGCGTATCCCCGGCAACATGGCGGGTCGGACTGGACAGGGCGTGAATGCGAAAAGAGGGCAGAATCGGACAACACTGCGGCAGGAGGTGCCCCTGAATCGTCGCCGCAACCTCCAACTCCCGCTGCAGCCGATCCCGTTCGAGGCTCTCCCGGGTCAAGCGGGCATACTCCAATGCAACCGTCACCTGAAGGGCGAAGAGTTCCAGCAGGCTGCGATCCTCGGGGGCAAAGGCCTCTGTTCCCGCACGGGCCTCCTTGTGGGCGACCACCAGGACACCCAGGGGACCGGCATCTGCGTTCAACGGGAGGGCGATGACATCATCTGTGACCATCGCCTTGTGGCGCGCCTGGTCTATCGCCTCAGGCCCCAGGACTTCCGGACCGAATCGGCCGACCGGCTCCTCGCTACTCTCGAGAAAAAGATGGGCACTCTTGACTCCCAGCAACGCAACGAGATGAGCGACCAGCTCCTCCGCCAGCGCAACCGGGTCGTCCAACCCACCAATCGTCGTCGCGATCGCTCGAATGGCCTCCAGTTCCCAGAGGTGAAAGCGCTCGTCGAACTGCGATCTCTTCAATTCCGCGCTGAGGTCCCAGGCCCTGAACACCAGCCGGATCGCATTCATTACCGCTTCGTCCAGGCGTTCCGGCTGCAAGAGGCGTACGGTCCAACCGCCCCTGCCGTCACTGGAAAATACGCCACTCCAGCCCTCGGTGGCCTGTTCCACCTGCGGGCTCAGAGACCTCGGCCACCGCGCAACATCCGTGTCGCAATTTTTCAAGACACCCGCCCGTGAGCCGGTGGTCTCGACGACCTGCTGCAGGAAATCTTCGGAGAGGGCGGCCGCACCCTGGCCGCCCAGGGCCAGGTCGGCCGACCGAAGGAGGTCAGGCAGTGCCATCAGTGTCGAAAGAGGTCACTGCGGCCTCTCGATCGGAAAAAATGCCGGCATACTGATCGAGGCCCATGATCTCGAAGGTCTTGGCGATCGTAGGCGTCAGATTACAGAAGGCCAACTTTCCGGCACCTTCCATAATCTTCTCCATGATTTCAAGCAGAATAGAGACCCCGATCGAGTTGATGATCCGGGTTCCCTCAAGGTCGATCACCAGGGATTGACAACCCCCACCGACCAATTCCGAAGCAGCGTCCGCAACGGCCTGGCCACCCTCGTTGTTGATGTAGCCGGCCGCCGAAATCAGTCCGAGTCCGTCGTCAAGGACCGCCGTTTGCAAGTTGATCTGAGGCTCGTTCATGGTGCGTTCTCCAGTTCCTTCCACATGCGTACCCGGGTCAGACCCGGCCTGGAACTGATCTGCACATCGTCCATCAGCTCACGGATCAGGATCAAGCCCCATCCTCGCTTCGAGACGCACCCATGAACGCGCGTCGAATCGTCCGGGGGGCAAGCATCCGGGTCAAATCCCCGGCCCTGATCCTCGACCTCGACTCGCATTCGAGGGGACACTCCATCCTCACCGGCCAAACGCACGACGAATGAGGAACCACCATGCTCCATGGCATTCAGGCAGGCCTCAACCACTGCGACACTGACGGCTTCGATGCCATCGCGGTCCATTCCCATGGCTTCCCCAAGGGTCTCAACCGCTTTGGCCGCCACCAGTTCGACATTAGGCACGGCGGGAAGGTGCAGCACCACCTCCATGATCTGGCTATAACTGTAACAGAACGTGTGTTAGGTTCCATGCGATCCGCAGGTGCTGCGCCGGAATCGCGAGGCTGAGATGGAGCGCCTGGACGGTTGCAACTCCGAGAGCCGCAAGACCGAAAGCCATCACTGAACTGCGTACGAGAACCGTTGACCTCATCAAACCCCTCCGCTCCGGGTTACAGCAAGGCCCGTGCCACTCTCGCACGCCATCTTTCGACGACCGAATGATGCAGAATGCACCGTTATTTCATCGAATCTCTCTGTTGACGTTTTAATCTATTTTATTTTCAATATCTTATGAAGATTGTGGCGTTATGCATCATTTGATGTATTTTGCCTCATTTTTCGATAGAGCGTCGTCCGGTCGATCCCGAGCAGACGTGCTGCCTCGACCCGGTTTCCGCCGGTGGCCTCAAGAACTCGTCGAATATGTCGATGTTCGAGGTCCTTCAACGACACCAGAGGATCTGCATCTCTTTCCGGCCGATGTTGATCATCGAGGCCGAGGTCAGCGGCGGTGATTACCTCTCCCGGGGGCGCAAGGGCAATCGCAGCCTGGATGACGTTCTCCAACTCCCGGACATTCCCGGGGAAATCGTACGAGGACAGCGCCCGGACCGCATCCCGGTCGAACTCCAACTCAGCGCGCCCGAACCGCTCGCCATAGATCTCCAGGAAGTGGCGGGCCAGAAGCGGAATGTCGGTGCGACGCTCGCGAAGCGGCGGAACCTGTATGACCACGACCCGCAGGCGGTAGTACAGATCGGCCCGGAACTGGCCCTCTTCCACCATGGCTTCGAGATCCTTATTGGTCGCCGTCACCAAGCGAAGATCGACCGCAATCCGTTCCCGCCCCCCCAGCCTTTCAAACTCTCGCTCCTGAACGACCCTCAGCAACTTGGCCTGCAGGGAGAGGCTGATATCACCGACCTCATCCAGGAACAGTGTGCCGCCGTCCGCGAGTTCGATCTTCCCCAGCCTCCTCGACACACCGGTCGCGACCCCCTCCTCAATCCCAAAGAGCTCAGCCTCGAGCAGACTTTCCGGCAAGGCGGCACAGTTCAAAGGAACGAAAGGGCCCTCGCTGCGATCGGACGAGCCGTGGAGCAGACGGGCGACCCGCTCCTTGCCGACCCCGGACTCCCCGCGAAGCATGACGCTGACCCCTGTCGGCGCTACCCGCCTGACCGATTCCAGCATCCGATCCACCGGTGGGGACGTTCCGACAAACCCCTGACGCCTGGCGATGTCCCGCAAGGCTCGGTTCTCCTCTTCCAACCGGCTCTTGTCCCTCTCGACGGTCGCAACATGCCGGGAGGTCGAAACGGCCGCCGCCACCAGCCCAGCCAGGGACAGCAGAAACCTGGAGTCGCTATCGGAGAAACTCGCACGGCCCTCACGGCTCTCCTTGTCCCCCAGGACCACCAGTCCCAACAACGAATCGCGCCACCTCAGGGGAGCAGCAATCAACTCGAACGGCGGTCCATCGTCCGGGCGTTCCAACCGTACGATTTCACCCCTCCCCAATCGCTCAAGAAGATCCGAACCGAACAGTGATTCCAAGTGCTCGAGGTCGGCCCTGATGCCCACCGCTCGAACGAACGAGAACTGGCGATCCCTGCGAAGCGTCCCGGCCAACCCACACCCGGCATCGAGCGTCCCCACTGCGTGTTGGAGGAGACCCTCGACCAGCTCATCCTCTGGACGCACACCCCCAACCGACAGTGAGAGATCCACCAGGGTCTCGAACTGAAATTCCCGCCAGCTGCCGTCGAAATTGCTCATCGTCACCGTGACCAGTGTACCTGTCTCGAAAGAGGGGGAGAGGGGGGGATGAAGGATGAAGGCGGAAGGATGAAGGACGAAATAGGCATCAGGTCTCATGTCTCAGCTCTCAAAGTGCAGGGGGTATCCGGCCGAGCCTCTATTCTCGCCGGGCTCGGCTGCAATGGATGAAGACCGATCATGGACCAGATCCTCATCATCGACGACTCACCGACCGTCTGCGCCCAACTGGGCCGATGGCTCGAAGACATGGGCTATCAGACCTCGTCCGTCCCGACGGGATCCGAAGCCCTGGAGTCACTCCGGCATGAACTTCCGGATCTGATCATCCTCGACCTCGAGCTTCCCGACATCGCGGAGTAGTACCTCCGCCGACATTGGGGCCTGGATGCGATAGGATATAGATCGACGACTCGACAGTGTTCCGGGAGGTGAATCTGTGACACCGGCCGATCCTTTCTCCAACCAATGGGATGACCTCCCGCTGCCCGATATCCTCTCCCTCCTCAACACCGAGAAAAGGACCGGAAAACTGACGGTTGAATCGACAGCTGCATCCCGAGACCTCCTCTTCGTCGATGGCGAACTGCGGGCCACTCGATCCAGTTCAGAGAACGAGAAGCTTGGCTCCTGGCTGGTTTCTCAGAGGGTGATCTCCGAGGCCCGCAAGCAAGGGGCCCTGCTGATCCAGGAGGGCAGTGATGCCCCGCCCCTGGGTCATATGCTGGTCGCCAAGGGGGTCATCGATACCGAAAGCCTCGAACACCACCTCGAGCGCCTGGCCGTAACCATCCTCGAGCGGGCGACCGCCGAGAACCGGCGCCGGTGCTCCTTTGAGGAAGGCTTGGCCGACGGTCAGTTGGACACCCTCCCCAATCTCTCGACGCCCCAGCTGATCTTGATTGCTGCCAGGGCCCTACCCGGATCCGAAGGCCAACAGCAAGCCCTCGGAGGCCTCGAACAAATGGTCACCCGTAACGGCCCGCTGGATGCCATCGTGCAGGAATTCAGCCTGACCGTCCCCGAATCGGTCTTCCTGGGCAAGCTGCACCGGGCTCAGACCCTCTCTCGGCTCAAGGCGATATCAGGCCTCGGCGATGACGCTTTCTGGAGTACGGCCTACTGCCTCAAAGTCACAGGTTTGATTTCGCTTTCCGTCCGTCCCCAACGACAGGCCTCCGTCCACGTTCCGACGACGGCCACCATGTCCTCAATAGCCGATATTCAGGCCACCGATAATATTGCCGATAGCGATCGAACGGAGATCCTTCGTCTGTCAGCCAACGCCAAGAACATGAATCACTATGCCTTTTTCAACATCAAACCTCAGGCCAGTTACCAGGAGATCTTTGATGCCTGGGACGCCTATCGGCAACGTTTCGACCCCGCACGATCCTCCGAAAACCACCTATCCGACCTCGAAAACGAACTGCGTATCGTTTACGAGTGCGCCGAAGAGGCCTACGAGAAGCTCTCTTCCCCGGTTGATCGACCACGGTATGACCGCATGCTTCGAACCGCCGTCGAAACCGGCGCTGCCAACAAATCGTCATTCGTCCCGGGCAGGAGCGCGCCCCAGAGGGCCCGGGAGAGCCTTGTCAGCGAAAACCTCAAACAGGTCGACCGTCTGATTCGTACCGGCGACAACTTCTCAGCCGTCAAGCTCCTGGAACAGGTCTGCGACCTCGACCCCCAACCGGCCCACTTTGTCAGGCTGGCCAAACTGATGCTGCTCAACCCCAAGTGGGCCACCCGGGCCCTGGAAAGACTCCGCCGAGCGGTCGAAATCGACCCGACCTTCGTCGACGGCTGGTTGGCCGTGGCCGAATACTGGCGAGGCCAGAAGAACAAGGAGCGAGAACGAAAAGCCCTCGAACAGGCCCTGGGCGCCTTTCCTGGGCACGGTGAGGCAACGACCCTCTACCGGTCTCTGGTCGGCGGACAAGAATTGAGCCGCTTCCTCGATCGAGTTCGGAAGTCATCGGGTTAACCTGCCAAACGGTTTCAGCGGCGGCGAAGAGCAAACCAGCCTAAAACACCAACCAAGAGCGCCAGGACCACGATTCCCGCCGGTTCCACTGTCGGGATCCACGGCACACGATCAGCACGGACCCTGACCATCATCGCCCTGTGGTCGGCAAAGATCGGATCTGAGGTGTCCAGGACAGACCCCCATGCCCCATCGGACCGGTCGTCCCGGAAAAACCCGCCCTCCGGCTCGTCGGTGGGACTCTGGTCGGCACAGAGAAAGAAAAACTGGTCGGCTGAGGGATTCCAGCGAACACCAATGTGGTAAAAGCCCCCTCCGAGAACCGGTGCATCAAAAGGCGCTGCGACCT
>JAUWTC010000395.1 GCA_030609785.1 Holophagae bacterium | reverse complement strand
CTCCAGAGCGTTTTCATCAGCCTGACCGGGCGGGAACTGAGGGACTGATGGCACCACTGATCATCGTTCTTCGCGACCTCAGGCGTATGGTCCGCAATCCCGTTCGGACGGCTCTTCTCTTTGCTCTGCCCCTGATGCTTGCGGGGATTTTCGCGCTGGTTTTCGGGGGGGACGCCGGATCGGAAATCTCCATTCGGGTTCTGGTCTTCGATGAAGATCAGGGACTGGTCTCCCGCCTTCTGGGCGGCGCCGGCTCCAGTCCGGACATGGACCGGCGCCTGGACCTGGTCCCGGTCGGCAACGAGGGCTTCAAGATGATGGAACGGGGTGAGGCCTCGGCTTTGGTCCACTTTCCGGCAGGATTTACTCAAAGCTACCTTGACGGTGAGCCCGTGGTGATTTCCATCATCAAGAACCCTGCTGAGCGTTTTCTGCCTCAGGTCGTTGAAGAGGGAGGTCGAATCGGCGCGGAGATCCTCTCCCAGGGCTCACGGGTTTTCAGAACGGAGTTAGCAACCATCGGGAGCATGACCACGAACACTGCGTTCCCTTCTGATCTCGCCGTCGGCAGCGTGGCGTCGGGGGTCAATCATAAACTCCAAAGCCTCGAACGCTGGGTCTTCCCTCCCGTGATCGACCTGGAAACGACCACAGTGACTCCGGAAACCACCGACGAGGGCGAGAACAGTGGGAACAGCATCCTCGGCTTCTTTCTGCCGGGACTCTCGATGATGGGAATTTTATTTCTGGCTCAGAGCGCAACCAGGGACATCCTGCATGACCGGGAAAGCGGATTGGTACGGCACCTTTTGACCGCTCCAGTGTCCCCAGCGGACTACATTCTGGGGAAATGCCTCTCCGTACTTGTCGTCTCCACGCTTGGATTTTTCTTTCTGGTGGCCTTCGGGATCGCGGCCGGGGTTGATTGGGGGCCGGCGGCAACCACTGTCGCCCTGGTATTGGCAGCCTCGCTGGCGGCCGCGGGCGCCCTGGTCTTGATCTCCAGTATGGTCGGCACCGAACGGCAGGCAGACGCCCTGTCGACGATCGTCATCATGGTGTGGAGTCTGATCGGGGGCGCATTTGTGCCCGTCTCCCAGTTTCCTGATTTTCTCCGGCCTCTGGCGAAAACGACCCCGGTCTTCTGGGCGGTTGACGGCTTTCAGAAGGCCATGCAGCAGGGGGCGGACATTGCGGCTGTCTCGACCAACCTTCTGGTCTTGGGTGGTGCCGGTGTGATCTTCCTGGGGCTCGGCGCTGCGGCTCTTCGACGCCGTATGGCGGGAGGGCTGATCTGATGAGCAACATCCTGAAGATCGCGATTCACGACCTTCGAATAACCCTGAGAGACCGGTCGGCAGTTATGTGGATGTTCATTCTCCCCGTCGTGTTCGCTACGTTTTTCGGGCTTGTGCTAGGCGGGGGTTCGGGCTCAAACCCGGTCGACGGTACGGTCAGCCTGACCGTTCTCGACCTCGACGCCAGTGCCTTGTCAGGCGCCTTGATCGAAGAATTGAAGGACGATAGGTTCGGCCTGGTTTTTCAGGGCCCTCTCGAGGGCAAGGCCGCCGACACCGTTCGCACTCTGGTGATCCCGGAGAACTTCGAGCTTTCGGTGATGGCGGGCGTTCAAACAACCCTGCGCCTGGAAAAAGAACCGGACACCTCAGAAGAGGCAGCGCTGGTCGCCCAGGCGCGGATCATTCGGTCCGCCACTCGGTTGGTCGGTGGATTGATCATGGCGGAGCTGTCGAAGCCTGAGGACGATTCCGCTGTTGAAGGCATTCTCAGTGAACCGGCGAGCCCGCTGGTCAGCGTCGACACCACGTGGGCCGGGGAAAGGCCCCGCCCACCATCGGGATTCTCTCAGTCGATTCCCGGCAACGCAACGATGTTCGTTCTCCTGGTCACTCTGACGTACGGCGCGGCCTCCATTACCTCCGAACGCCAATCCGGCCTGCTTCGCCGCCTGGTGACCTCCCCGGTGTCGCCACGAGAGATTGTCGGTGGGAAGATCCTGGGGCGCTTCGTGATCTCAGGTCTTCAGGTATCAGTCCTCGTCGGATTTGCAGCGCTTGTGGGCATCTGGGTTGATCTGGATCTCGGTGGGAACCTGCTCTCGATGTGGGCGGTACTCTTGATCTACGGCGCCTGCGTTGCACCGCTGGGGGTCGCCCTGGGCGCGTGGTTCCGCGACCGTGACCGGGCCGCCAACATCGGAGTGATGGTTACCATGGCAATGGCGGCCTTCGGTGGGTGTTGGTGGCCTCTGGAGGTTGTTTCCAGGTCGCTGCAGACCTTTGCGATGGCCTTTCCGACGACTTGGGTCATGCGGGCCCTTCACGGCCTGATCTCCTTCGGTCACGGCTGGAAAGCCATCAGCCCATTCGTCGGTGTGCTGGTGCTGTTCGGTGTTGCCTTCACCACCCTCGCCGTGCGGTCGTTGAGGGTTGAGTAGGGATTGATCATCACGGCCGTTCGTCCGTGACCCGCACCAGCCCCTGACGCTGGCGCTGCAACCGGTCGTGGTCCCCGCCGCTGACGCGGTCGCTGCCCCGGTTCGCGGACGCGGTCCACGGCCCCGGTCGCGGTTTGCTGACGCTGAATTCCGCCCCGGTCCACTGCCGCGGGTTGCTGTCGCTGCGCCCTGTCTCGGCCCCGGTCTTCCAACCCCGGCCTTCGGGAGCGCATTGAGGCCAGCGAGAACTCCAACGATTGCCGATCGCTCCCGCTCGGTCATTGCCCTCAAGGGGTTTCAATTCAGATGCCGGGAGAGCCTCCCCCTTGAGGACAATGATCTCGGCGGCCTACACCGTTGGCCGAGACTTTGTCGCTGAGGCGACCGCCGAGGGTTGCCAAGCTCGGATTTTTTCCTTCACAGCGCATGAATCGGGAGGTCTCCCTCAGAAAAATCCGAAGCATGGCACGCCCCGCCCGAAAGGGGCGCTCTCAAGATTGGGCGGCGAAATCGACGGCAGCGTCCGGATCCGCGTCGGGGCCCGGGGCAGCGACCGTGAAGCGCGACAGCGTCAGATGGGATGAGTAGGCCCGCTCCCCTCAGCCTTGACGCCCCCTCCCCCTCCGCGTAGTCTCCTTGCCCATGAAGAAGAGGGAAGCACGCTAGTGACACTCAAACGCCTTCTGCCCTGGATGACCGCCATCGTGATCCTCGTATTGGATCGATGGACAAAGGGACTCGTCCTCGAGCACCTGCCACACAGCCCCATGACGGAGATCAAGCTCCTGCCT
>JAUWTC010000006.1 GCA_030609785.1 Holophagae bacterium | reverse complement strand
GATGGTCGATGCTACAAGCGGCAAGGCCACCGAAATCGACCGCGGCGACTACGACGACGCGTGGTATCGCTGGGGAATCCAGGAGTTCTTGGTTTCTCCTGACTCCGCATGGATTGCCTACACGAAGGTCGAGGACTCTCTCAACGACTCGATCTTCCTGTATCAAGTGGCCACCGGTGAGCGAATCCGACTGACCGGTCCCGAGACCAAGGACTGGAGCCCGGCGTTCTCAGCCGATGGACAGTACCTCTATTTTCTTTCCGATCGCACTCTCAATCCGACCATGGGTCGCATGGACCAGAACCACGTGTTTCTGGACATGACGCGGGCCTACCTCGTGCTGTTGCAGTCGGATCAGGTATCGCCCTTTGTCACCGCGGCCAAGAACGATGACGATGATGAGGAAACGGACGGGAACGAGGATGACGAGGATGACGAGGATGAGGGTGTTACCGTCGCGGTCGACTCTGACGGCATCACAGGCCGGGTTCTTCTCGTCGAAGGAATTGAGGCCGGTGATTACGACCGCCTCGAAGCCACCGAGGACGGTTTCCTCTACCTGAAACGCACTGAGAAGCCTTTCCTGAAATACCAGGAAGTGACCGACCAGGCGTCGGAGTCTCTGGAACTCTGGGGCTACAACCTGGCCGATGCTGAAAGCACCAAGCTGATGGACGGCGTATCCAATTACCATCTGTCGTCGGACTCATCGCAGATGGCCTACTCAGCCGGCGGGCAATTCGGAGTGGTCGAGGCAGGCGGCAAGGCCGAGGCGGGTGACGGCAGTGTCGATCCCTCGAGGGTGAAGCTCCGATTGGATCGCCAGGCGGAGTACCTTCAGATCTTCAACGAGGCGTGGCGAATCCAACGCGATTGGTTCTACGACCCCGGCATGCACGGTCTCGACTGGCCGGCGACCGGCGAGAAATACCGACAGTTCATTCCCCACTGCGGCAATCGTGCCGACCTCAATTACCTCATCGGAGAGATGATCGGTGAACTCAACATCGGCCACACCTATATCTACGGCGGCGAAAGAGGCCGGAGCGGCGCCCGTGTCCAGGTCGGCCGATTGGGCGTCGATTTTTCGACGCCTGAAGGTGCGTCACACCACCGCATCGAACGGATCATTCCCGGCAACCACTGGCACCCCAGGGAGCGTTCGCCCCTCGAGGAGCCGGGATGCTCGATCTCCGATGGGGACTGGCTGTTGGCCATCAACGGCACGGAGATCTCGGCCGGCGAGAACATTTTCGCGCATCTGGAGGACACCGTCGGACGGACGATTACGGTGACGACGAACGCCTCCGACTCGTTCGAGGGTTCCAAGGACTGTCGCATCCGGCCGGTCGGCAGCGAATACCCATTGCGTTACCGTGCCTGGGTTGAGGCCAATCGCAAGGCGGTTGACGAGGCCTCGGGCGGTCGTATCGGTTACCTCCACATTCCCGACATGATGGACAGCGGTCTGGTCGAATTCGCCCGCGGCTGGTACCACGACTTCGGCAAGGCCGGCTTCATCATCGACGAGCGCTACAACGGCGGAGGCTTCGTCGGAGACATGATCATCGACCGGCTGGAGCGCGAGGTGTGGTCCTTTACTCAGCCGCGCGAGGGCAAGCCGATTCCCGGATCGGAACGGGTTTCCCGGGCCTATCTGGCGGTCTTGATCAACCACGACACGGGATCCAACGGTGAGTATTTCGCCGAGGCGATCAAGCTCAAGGGGCTGGCGCCCCTGATCGGGACCCGGACCTGGGGCGGCGCCGTCGGCATCGAGCCCCACCAGAACCTGGTCGACGGCGGTGTGACCACGCCCCCGCAGTTCGCCCCCTACGGGCTGGACGGTCGGTGGCTGATCGAAGGCCACGGCGTCGAGCCTGACATCGTCGTCGAGAATGAACCGGGCGAAGTGCTGGCCGGGCGGGACGCTCAGCTGGAAAAAGCGATTGAGGTTTTGATGCCGAAGATCGAAAGCGATCCCAGGCAGATTCCCGATCCACCGCCGTATCCGGATAAGAGCAAATAGGCAAAAACGCCGGGGTCTCCCCGGCGTTTTTTTAATAATTCCTGGTTGATCCTTCAACGTGTCACTCCGTTAGCATCGGACTCGATTTCGTCGAGACGGATGTTGATGTCCAAACACCTTGGGAGAATGCGGAGGCTGTAGTCGATCAGGTAAATATTCCGTCCTCCAACTCGGATATTTCCCCACGCCCCGCCCGGGTGGTAACTTGTATATTCGGGCGAGGAAGGGTCACTGATATCCCAGACCACTGTCCATGTGTCGTACCAATCCCCCAAGATTTGGAAAAGGTATTTGCCAGACTTCGCCATCCTCCCTGCCACGGGGCAGTCGAAACCGCCGGTGGGATCGCAAAGAGGACCCTCGAAGACCACCGATGGCTCGGTCGGGTTCGAAACGTCGATGGCTCGCAGGCCGACGCCGTTGCTGATGTAGGCGATACCTTGATGTACGGTTACACCGTTGAAACCCGAATACACAATCGCTCCCCCGATAACGTCCAGGATCTCCAGGGAACCCATCATGATCGGATCCTGAGGGTCCGAAAGATCGTAGATTTTGAGGTATTGGCCGCAGACAACGTAGGCTCGGCGGTTGACGACGGTAATGTCGCTGGGTCGATCTATAAAGGAGAGTAGAACTGGAGTCGACGGGGCCGAAATGTCGATAACGGCCCCCACCTGTGGGGTCGTGACGACGGCCCAGTTTTCGAAGATTGTGATGTCCTTGGCCTCCAAATCAATATTCAGATACCCGACTTCCACGGGGAACAGGGGCGAACTGATGTCGATGACCCGAACGCCGGCGGAGTAGTCGGCGACGAAGGCGAATTCGCCCGATATTTCTACTGCCCGTGCGCTTCCCGGGGTGTCGAGAAAGGCCACCTCTTCGATCGACGACATCGAACTGAGGTCGAGAACTCGAAGACCGGCCTTGCCTGCTGCGACAAAGGCGTGATCCCCCGATACGGCGACATCCCAACCAAATGACGGGTTGCCGAATGAACTCTGATCGATCGGTTGTTCCGGCGTCGTCATGTCGAAGACTCGGAATTCGTCACTGAGATTGAGGTACAGGTGTTCGGCGGTCAAAAAGAGGCCAGTCGGTTGCGCGTAAGGGATCACCTTCGAGGCGATTTCGATGGGCTGTGACGGAACACTGACATCAAATACACGGAGGGTGCTCTGATACCCAGGAGGTTTGCTTTTGTAGGTGACGAGGCAGACGATGTTCTCGAAGGTGGCCAGTGCCATTTTGGGCCAGTCTGGGAGGTCAAAAGATACTATGGCGATGGGTTCTGAGGGGTTGGTGACGTTGAAGAGGCTTAGGTCGTTTCCCTGGGTATGTGCATATAGATAGTTATCGTCAAGGGTGATTACATCTAACACACTCGTAACTTCAGTGGTACTGACGACGGTGGGTGAGCCCGGTGCGGAAACGTCGAGAATCCACAGGGCCGATCCCCCGAGGTAGGCATAGCCTTCGGAAACCCTCAGGGACCTCACCCAAGGGTCTTCATCGAGCGAAAACTCAGCGATAATTCTCGGTTGTGAAGGCATACTGGCATCGATGATCTTCCCGTTACCATCGCCGTCCACGAGGTAGACTATCATGCCTTCCACCGCAAGGTTGTTGGGATTCGAAACTGGTATCGAACTCGTGACGACGGGACGGTTCGGATCCCGGACGTTGACAACCGACAGGTATCCTTCGGAGTATCGTCCGGTAACGGTATAGACATAATCGCCGGAAACGGCGATTATGGAATCATAACAAGAAAAGGGGGAGATCATGAGCGACGAGACCAGTTGAGGGTTTTCCGGATCGGAGATCCTGAGGATCCGAAGAAGCGGCCCGGACAACAGGTAGGCATAGGGATGGGCGATGGCGACATCGTCCAGGCTGTGAAAGTCATATCGCCCCAGGACATCAAAACAATCTTCATCCGAGGCTGACGCGATCGAGCTGACGTTTACTATCACTATTGCAACGGCGAGTGCGATGACGATCCGGGTTGTATGAAATGGTGACATTGGTGCCTCCCGTTTTGGCGTTCTCGGATAATTTACGAGCCGGTTGTCTTGACTGTTTATCAGAACCTACCTTTCCAATGTCGCAAGATGTTGCGGAGCCGGTGGACTTCATTTCATTAGCAGGCCCTCGAGAACACCGAAGCGCCGTCACCGGCGATTCTTGTGTTTCAATTTGGTCGCTCGGTTAAAGAAGGTCTCGGCGATTTCCACCAGGGCATCTGCCTTTGCCTGGTCTTCGAGGAGGGTGACGTCTTTCAGCCAAGTGGAGACCATGCCCTCGATTTCGGTGGTAGCTGATTGGTCACCGATTGTGACAACCCGGGTCCCTGAGACGAAGTGGCCCAGTCGCGAGGTTTCTTTGACCTCCTCGAAGTCCTCGAGCAGTTGATTATCCTGGATGATCTGCAACAGGTCTTCATATTCCTCTTTGGTGAGGTCAAACTCAAGTTCAGCATGACCGCACTGCCCGCGCTCACAGGGTCCGACGGCGCCGTGATACCGAACGACCCCATCCGAGATCTCGATGTCGAATTGTTGCCGGTTACTGTCCTTGGATCGTTCACCCTTGGTCAGGCTCAGGGTCAAGGAGAAGCATGCCACCGCAGGCGGGGGCTCGGCATGTCCCGGTTGCACCAGCAGGGCCGTCATCAATACCATCGGTGTGAATAGATCCATAATTTCCCTGTTCTAAAACGGCCAAATAGTCGTCGGGTCGCCGGTGCCATTATCGACGATCGAAGCGTAGGTCAGGAACGCGGCGTCTGGCGTGTTGGTCCAGACATCGACAAAGCCCGCGGTGATGCCGCTTGTGGAGATCGGATCCAGGGTGTAAGCCTTGTTCCACTGGGTGTTGGAGTAGGGGGCCAGGGCGACGCTTTTGGTGCCCAGACTTTCGCCTTGCATGTCGAAGAATTCGACGATTACGGTGATCTCGTTGCTGCCGGCGTTCATGAAGCCGATGTTGGTGCGGTAGGCGTCGTTCTCGAACAGGTAGCCCAGACGGGCCTTCTCACCGGTGGTGACCTTGGCCGGAGCAGCGCCACGCATACCGACGATGGTTTGCCCGAAGGTCCCTGCGTCGCCGGTGTTGTAGGTGCGGCTGACGACTCCTGCAGCATCGGCGCTATTGACGCAGACGTTGATGGCGCCCGCGCCCTGGCCGCCGGTCATGCTGTGCCAGATGTCGGAGTAGGCGACGGCCTGGTTGCCGCCCAGAGTGAAGGGGGTACTCATGGCAACATCGGTGTTGTCCTCCCCGCGGGGCAAGAACTGGACTTGATAGGTCAGCAGATCGGAGCCCAGGTTGTTAAGACCGAGGTCGGTCGCCCAGACCGACTCGCCGGCGCCGTTGGCCGAGGCTGCAGCAGCAATCCAGAACGGTGTGCAATCGAAGGAGCCGCCATCGACGATTTGATCAGTATCAAAGGGCCAGATTGTGGTTGGGTCGTCGGTGCTGTTATCGATGACTGAGGCGTAGGCCAGGAATTCGGCGCCCTCGGTGTCGGACCACACATCGATGAAGCCGAGGCCGATGGCCTCGGAACTGACCTGGCGGAAGGCACGGTTCCACTGGTCGTTGGAATAGGGGAGGATGTCGATGCTGCTGCTACCCAAGGAGGCGCCGTCAGCTTCGAAGAACTGGGCATTGACGGTGATGGTGGTCGCGCCGGCGTTCATGAAGCCGACGTTGGTGCGGAAGTCGTCGTTCTGGGTCAAAAAGCCGAGGCGTGCCGTCTCGCCGGTCCCGATCATCTTCTCCGGCGTCATACCCTTCACGCCGACGATCGTTTGGCCGAAGGTACCTGTATCGCTGGTGTTGTAGGTGCGGCTGGTGACCCCTGCGGCATCAGGATCGCTGACGCAGACGTTGATCGAACCGGCGCCATCGCCGCCGGTGTGGAGCTTCCAGATGTCAACGAAGTTGGCGTTGGTGTCGGGAGGGAGAGTGAACTCGTCGGTGAAGGGGGCGTCGGTGTTGTCTACGCCGCGAGGCAGCATCTGGAATTTGTACGTCAGAATCTCGTCGCCACTGTTGTTGATGCCGAGGTCGGTGGCCCACAGGGAGTCACCGGCGCCGGGGCCGGATGCGGCCGCGGCGATGGAGATGGGGGTGCAGTTGTCGGAGGCTGAGATCCGGGCGATCGTCCTGCCCGCAGGAGAGTCCACCACAAAGGCGTAGCCGTCGGCCGGGGCAATCCCCCTCGGAACTCCAGGGAGCACGACCTCCCCCACGACCTGCGGTGTGGCCGGGTCGGAGATGTCGGCGATCTGAAGAACCGTGCCGCTTCCGAAGTACGCGAAATTGCCGGATACCGTACCGGCGTATGCGGACCCGTAGGGCCATCGGCCGACCAGTTCGGGACGGTCTTGGGCGAATATGGGTGACGTGTTGAGGCCTCCCAAGATCATCACGGTCATGACAAACACAGAAGTCCAGATTCCCAATCCCCTGATCGGCATCGCGCCTCCCTCTCGTCTTCTCGATAATACCTGCGGTTCGCTCGAATCGGTTGTCTTTTTCGGTGGTGGCAGGACGGGAGCGCGTGCGGTTTCGGTCGATCGGCGTTGGTATTGGACGTTGGGCGTTCATTCCTCCTGTCCCTCCATGCTACCCTCCCTCGCCTCAGTCAGCACTGGACATAATGGGAGGAACGATGCCCCTCAACAACGACACAATAGCCATCATTGGATGCGGAACGATGGGGGAGGCCACGGTTCGCGGCCTCGTGCGACGGGAGTTGGTGACGCCGGAGAATATCATCGCGGCCCACCCTCGTTCCGAACGAAGGGACCAGTTGGTTGAGACCTACAGGATTCGGTGCGAGGCGGATAACCGTGATGCGGTGGCCGATGCCGGTGTGGTTGTGCTGGCGGTCAAACCGCAGATTCTCGCCGAAGTAATGGCTTCGATGAATGGCGGCTTGGTGGACGACGCGCTGGTGATCAGTTTCGTTGCCGGCGTCTCCATTGCGGCGATCGAGCGCGGACTTGGAGTCCGCCGGGTTGTTCGCGTGATGCCCAACACGCCGGGGCAGATCGGTCGCGGTATTTCAGTATGGACCGCCGGCGCCGGAGTCGCCGAGCAGGGTCGGGCAAGGGTCAAGGCGCTGCTGTCGGCCCTCGGGACCGACGAATTCGTCACCCACGAGAACGAGTTGGACATGGCAACGGCCCTGTCGGGTACCGGTCCGGCCTCAGCCTGAAATTCTGGCGGCCACCTCGGCGGATCTTGCACGAATCTCCTCGAGATCAAGCGTCATCAATTGGCGATCCCTGACGACCACCTTGCCTCGTACGACGACGTGACGGGCGTCGGCCGCCCTTGCCGCGAAGACCATGTGTGACCACGGATCGTAGATCGGCGTGGTGTGGGCCTTATCCAGCGCGAAGCAGGCGATGTCGGCTTCCATGCCCGGCTTGAGTACGCCGACACGGTCTCCGAGGCCGAGAATCTGGGCGCCGCCGCTGGTAGCTGCCGACAGGACGGTTGCGGCGGGCAGTGTTGTGGGATCACCGGAGGCGCTCTTGTGAAGCAGGGCTGCGATCTGAAGGTCTCGCAAGAGATCCAAGGTGTTGTTGGAAGCGGCGCCGTCAGTCCCCAGGCCTAATCGAACTCCGGCTTTGAGCATGTCTGGCACCGGGGCGACGCCGGAGGCCAACTTGAGGTTGGATACCGGGTTGTGGGACACGCCGACGCCGTTTTCCGCCAGGATTTCGATGTCATTTCGGTCCAGGTGCACGCAGTGAGCGGCGACGACCTGCTCGGAGAGGAATCCCAGGCCTTCGAGGTAGGCGACCGGCGAGGCGCCCTTTTGTTCGATCGAGGTCTCAACCTCCCACCGCGTTTCAGACAGGTGAATTTGAAGTGGAACGCCGAACTCTTCGGCCAGTTCGGCTTCCTTGACCAGGTTTGCGGCACAGACGGTGTAGGGAGCGTGGGGCGCGACCGAGGGTGTGATCAAGGGATCGTTTTGCCAGCTCTCACAGAGTTCCCGCTGTTTGGCCAACATCTCTTCAGGAGTTGCACACCGGGGTGTCGAGGCGTCGATCAGGCTCTCGGCGATGACACCGCGCATGCCGGCTTCTGCGAGCACCTCGCATACCGCATCGGCGAAGAAGTACATGTCGGCGGTCGTCGTGATGCCGCCGAGCAGCTGTTCGGCAGCGGCCAGCCGGGTTCCGAGGGCGACGGTCTCGCGGTTCATGTGCTGCCCCTCGGCCGGCCAGATGTGATCCTCCAGCCAGGTCTTGAGCGGCAGATCGTCGGCCAGACCGCGCAGGAGCGACATTGCCAGGTGGGAGTGGGTGTTGACCAGGCCGGGCATCACGAGGCAGTTGCCGGCATCGAGGACCTCGCAGGTTGGGGCCTGTTCGAGGAGGTCGGAGGCTGAACCAATCTCGACGATCCGGCCGTCGGCGATCGCCACGGCACCTTTTTCAATGGGGGCAGTATCCGGCTCCATGGTCAATACGGACTTGCCGAGGACCAACAGATCCCAGATTGGGTTTGTGTTCATGGTGTTCTCCTTGTCATTCTTCCGTCCAGCCTTCCTTTGCTCGGCGGAGTTGTCGGCGTTCTTTCTTTTTCGGGGCGCCGGCGCCGCGGACCCGTGGTGCGGGTGTGGACAGGCGCTGGAGCTTTCGAAGCTCGAGTTCTTCCGGCGTCGGTTTCGGGGTCAGGTCATCGTAGAGTTCGCGGGCTTGGGCCCTCGGGATGTGTCTGTCCGTCAGGGTTTTTACCACGACGATGCGCTTTCCTCCGCCGGGGAGTGAGATGTTGATCTCGTCACCCGGCCTGATCGCCCGATGCGGCTTGCCATTCTGACCGTTGACATCGACCCGCCCCCGCTGGCAGGCGGTCTGGGCCTGGGACCGAGTCTTGAACAAACAGGCCACATCGAGCCAGATATCCAGGCGGAGGGACTCCATCTCGTCCATCTGTGAAGTGTCGCTGATTTCGGACCGGCGGGCAAGAGGCGAGTCCGGCGGAGTCGGCACCAAAGCCTTAACAAAGTTGAACCGCCAAGACGCCAAGACCGCAAAGATCCCGCAAAAAGAACAAGATTGAACCACGAAGGACACAAAGAACACGAAGGGAAGCAAGAAGAAAAGAGGAAAGGAAAGAGATGACGACAACGCCCTAACGGCGGCCTGGACCGCGACCGGGTCCGAGAGCCGCAGCAGCGACCGTTGACTGGATCCGCATCCGCGACCGGATCCGGGGCGGGCGTCCACGACCGCCTCTGGGGCTTTTTAGCACCGGACCCCGCCCTCTCAATCTGCGGTGACCAAAAGCGCGTACTTCAACGTTGAACGTTGGACGTTGAACGTTGAACGTTCGTTACCTTTTCGGCAAATTCGTCGCCGATCGGCCGACGGAGTCGTAGGCAAAGCCTGCTTCGCGCATCCGGTCCGGGTTGCAGACGTTTCTCAGGTCGACCATCACCGGGGCGGTCATCAGGGTCTTGAGCCGGTTGGTGTCAAGCGACCGGAACTGATTCCACTCGGTGGCGATGATGAGGCAGTCGGCGCCATCTGCCGTTTCGTAGGCGTTGGCGCAGTAGACGACCGAGTCGGGCAGCAGTCCCTTGGCGTTTTCCATCGCTTCGGGGTCGAAAGCCCTCACGGTGGCGCCACCGGAAATCAGGGCGTGGACCAGCGGCAGGGCGGGAGAATCCCGCATGTCATCGGTCTCGGGCTTGAAGCTCAGACCCAGCACGGCGATGGTCTTGCCTCGGATTCCGCCGTCCAGCGCTGCTTCAACTTTGGCGATCGAGCTGTCCTTGATCCGGTCGTTGACGCGAATGACGGTCTCGACGATCTCGAAGGGAAGATCCACACGGCGTGCGATGTCGGCCAGCGCCTGGGTGTCCTTGGGAAAGCACGAACCGCCGTAGCCGGGACCGGGATGCAGGAACTTGGGGCCGATTCTGTTGTCCAAACCCATGCCCTTGGCGACGTGGTGGACGTCGGCGCCCAATCTTTCGCACAGCTGTGCGACCTCGTTGATGAAGGTGATCTTTGTCGCGAGGAAGGCATTTGAAGCGTATTTGATCAACTCCGACGTCTCGACATTGGTGATGACAAAGGGCGTTTCGATCAGGTAGAGCGGTGCGTAAATGTCCCTCATGATGGCGATCGCCTGTTGGTCCCGGGCGCCGATGACGACTCGGTCCGGGCGCATGAAGTCCCCGATGGCGGAGCCTTCGCGCAGGAACTCGGGGTTGGAGACAACCGAAAAGGGGTGATCCGATCCGACCTGTTCGCCAAGGATCTTCTCGATCATCTGGCCCGTACCGATCGGCACGGTCGACTTGGTGACGATGACCTTGTAGCCGTTGAGGTTTCTGGCGATGCTCTCGGCCACTTGAACGACATACGATAGATCGGCCGAGCCGTCGTCTTTGGGAGGGGTGCCGACGGCGATGAAGATCGCAAGTGCCTGCTGAATCGACGAGTCCAACTCGGTGGTGAAGCGGAGGCGACCCTCTTTGATGTTCTTGGCGACGATGGCGTCAAGTCCCGGTTCGTAAATCGGGATCTCCCCACCAAGGAGCTTGTCAATCTTGGTCGTGTCCTTGTCAACGCAGGTGACGTTCATGCCAAAATCAGCGAGACAGGCGCCTGTCACCAGTCCGACGTAGCCCGTTCCAACAACGCAGATGTTCATTTCTGTCCTCCGGAGCCTGGGCGCGTGTCAAACCGCGTCCGACGAGCCGGGATTCTACCAGAACCACTTGAGCTTGCGGTCGTTTCGGGCTACGCTCCCGACGCCCCGAAAGCAATGCGGGCATGGAGGTTCCCAATGGCTGTCCCCCTTCTGGATCTGACGCGGCAATACGTCCCACTGCGTGACGACATCCTCGCCGTCATCGACGACCTGTGTTCGTCGCAGCGCTTTATTCTCGGCCAAGCCGTCGCCGATTTTGAAACCGAGGCGGCCGAGGTCCTCGAAGTCGAGCATACCGTCGGTGTGACGTCGGGAACCGATGCCCTGCTGATCGCCTTGATGGCGCTCGGCATTGGTCGCGGTGACGAAGTGATTGTGCCGACCTTCACGTTCTTTGCTTCGGCGGGCGTCGTGCACAGATTGGGGGCGACCCCGGTTTTCGTCGACGTCGACCCGGTGGACTACTGCCTTTCGATCGATCAGGTCCGGGAGGCGATCTCTCCACGGACCAAGGCGATCATGCCGGTCCACCTTTTCGGTCAGGCGGCCGACATGGATGGCCTGATGGCGGTTGCCGGTGACATCCCGGTGATCGAGGACTGCGCCCAGGCATGGGGCGCCGATTTCAAGGGACAACAGGTCGGAAGCATGGGCCTGATGGGCGCCTTCTCCTTCTTTCCGTCGAAGAATCTGGGTTGTTTCGGCGACGGTGGCCTGGTGACGACCAACGATGCCGGGGTTGCGGCGAACCTGCGAGAGCTGCGAATGCACGGCCAGTCCGGGCCTTATCTGCACCCGAAGGTCGGCGGGAATTTCCGCATTGACGCCCTGCAGGCAGAAATCCTCAGGGTCAAGATGCCACACGCCGCCGGCTGGATTGACGGCCGCAGGCGCCATGCGGCTCGTTATTCCGAGCTGTTCGCCAACGCCGGTCTCAGCGACACCGTGGAACTGCCGGAGGCCCTCGAGGGCCGCGGCCACACCTTCAACCAGTACGTCATCCGTGCTCCCCGGCGAGACGAGCTCAGGGCGCATCTAAACGAGAGAGGCATCGGCTGTGGGGTTTACTACCCATTGAGTCTGCACCTGCAACCGTGTTTTGCCGAGTTGGGTTACCGAGAGGGTCAACTGCCGATCTCCGAACAGGCCAGCCGTGAAGTCCTGGCCCTGCCGGTCTTCGGCGAGTTGAGTGATGACGAACTGTGTGAGGTCGTCGAGGGGATCGCGACCTTTTATCGGTAGTCGATGAGGATCCTCCTGGTCACGACGCGGTTTCCCCTTCCGGCGTGGAGGGGCCAGCAGGTGCGCACGGTGGAGTGGCTGAAGGCCCTCGGGGATCACCGGCTAGTTTGCGTGTGTCCGCGACCGGAAACGGCCGAGTCTGCCCAGGGCCCGGATCTCGATCAGGTCCGGTTCGTGACGTACAAGGACTCGAAACTCGGCCGGGCGGGTGCGACGTTGACGGGGTCCGGTTTCGGTTTTCTTCCCCTTCAGGAGGGCCTGTATGCGACCCGCGCTGCGAAGGCGGCGGTCCTCAACGCCATTCGGACGGAGCCACCCGATCTCGTTATTATCCAGATGGTCCGTTGCGCCTGGGCGGCAGAATTGATCGAGCGGGAGGCACCTGGAACTCCGATCCTCTTCGACGCAATCGATGCCATGGGCTTGCACTTCAGTCGGGCGGCCGGCACTTTCAATGCTGTGCTCCGGCCGTTCGTCCGCCTTGAAGCTTCCCGGTGCCGCCGCCGTGAGCGGCAGTTGGCTTCACGGGCGGCCCTGACCGCTGCAGTGGCCGAACGGGATGTTGAGGCGCTCGGTGTGCCGGAGGGCAGAGGCCGGGCGATTCCCGTGTCCGGGAAGAGGACCGGTTCGGCTCGGAACCCGGCCTCGGCGCCGACGGTCCTGCTGTCGGGCAATTTGGGCTACCGGCCGACGGTCGAGGCGGCCCGATGGTTCGGGGCGGAGGTTTGGCCCGTTTTGAGGTCGGCGGTCCCTGACGCTCGGTGGGTCCTGGCCGGTGCTCGACCTGCGGGCGCCATCCGAGCCTTGGCTGGAGTGCCGGGTGTGGAAATTCACGAGGATGTTCCGGATCTCGGGCCCTTCCTGGCTCGGAGCTGGCTGGCGATTGCACCGATGGCCTCCGGTTCAGGGGTTCCTATGAAAGTATTGGAGGCCTGGGCAGCCGGCCTGCCTGTTGTGGCCCATCCTTGGACGGCGGCGGGGTTGGACTGTGCCGGTCAACGGGCGATACGGCAGGCCGAGGATGCGGATCAGTGGGTCAGTGCGCTGATTGAGCTCCTCGCCGACCGGGATGACCGGGAAACCCTGGCAGCCCTTGGTCGCGAGGCTTGGGATAGAAGCTACAGGCCTGAGAGGGTCGCGGAGCAGATCAGGGAGGCGGTTGAGGTTGCTGGTGGCGCTGTGGGCAGGCTGGGCAAGGCAAAAGCCTGAGGGAAAACCGGCACTGTAGGGGCGGGTCCCCGTGCCCGCCCGTGCCAAAATCCAAGAGCGCCCAAACCCTCAAATTGGCGCGTGCCTGGTGCGGATGCACGGATGAAAAGACAACAGGGTTTACAGGTGAGTGCGGGTCAGGGGTACCAGAAAAAAATGGTATCATCGCACCATGTCCCGGGACAACGAAGATGGGCCGGCGCCGCAAGACGAGGCGCCGACCATGTCGATTACGAGTTCGTCGGACGCCGATCCAGATGGTCGGTCGGTTGGCACGTTGGCCGACGGCGGCGAGTTTTCCCCTGGGCAGATAATCGCCGGGCGCTTTCGCATCGTCGGCCACCTCGGCAGCGGTGGCATGGGCGACGTCTTCCGTGCCGACGACCTCGAACTTGGCACGTCAGTCGCGCTCAAGTTTTTGCCGGTCGGGTTAGCCGGCGACCCTGTGCGGCTCGAACGTCTGCGCAACGAGGTTCGCCTCGCGCGCCAGGTTGCCCACCCAAACGTATGCCGCGTCTACGACATCGGCGATGCGGACGGGCGACCGTTTCTGAGCATGGAGTTCATCGACGGCGAGGACCTCGCCTCGCTGCTTCGCCGAATCGGCAGATTGGCGAAGGACAAGGCGATTGAGCTCGCTCGCGAGATCTGTGCCGGGGTTGCCGCTGCCCACGAACTTGGCGTCGTTCACCGTGACCTCAAGCCCGCCAATGTGATGATCGATGGACGGGGACGGGCTCGGGTCGCCGACTTCGGGTTAGCCGGCGCGATTGACGATCTCGGCGGCGGCCGGGACGCCATGGCCGGCACACCAGCCTATATGGCCCCGGAGCAGCTTCGCGGTGCCGATGCGACCAGACAGACGGATATTTACGCCCTCGGCCTGGTGCTCTACGAGCTCTTTACCGGCAAACGGGCGCATGATGTGACCGCGCTCGTGGAGTTGAAGGAACGGCATTCGTCATCGACTCCCCCGACGAGCCCGTCGGATCTGGTCGAAGACATGGACCCGACGGTGGAGCGCGCGATCATGCACTGTCTCGCATTGGATCCGGAGGACCGGCCGGCGAGTGTGTTGGCGGTGATGGCAGCGCTCCCGGGCGGCGACCCGCTTGCTGCGATGCTCAAGGCCGGTGAAATGCCGTCGCCGGAGCTGGTCGCAGCGTCGGGTCGACGGGGCACCCTGACGCCGACCCGGGCTTTCCAGTTAACTGCAATCGTGTTTTTTGGCGTTGCTGTGTCCTTGTTGGTTTTCGGAAGGCCATCTTTCTTCGATGCTGTCGGCGGTGTCCTGGCGCCCGAGGTCCTCGCACATCGGGCCGATGTTCTTCTTGCTGACGTCGGTTACGAGATCAAGGGAGTCGACTCAGCGTGGGGGTTCGACATCGATTGGCACATTGCATCGCGCCTCTGGTCCTCCCCAACGACTGAGCGGCAGGCATTGTTGCGGTCGGAGGTGCGCCCGGCACTTCGTTTTTGGTACCGCGTGAGCCCCATCCCCATGGCCCCGTGGCATGGTTCGCTCCCGGGTCTCAATGTCGGGAATCTGGTGACTCCCGAAGACCCGCCGCTGAGCGAAGCGGGAATGGCCTTCGTTCGGCTCGGACCTCGCGGCGCGCTGCTCGAGCTGAGGGTGGCGCCCGGTTCTATTCCGCGGACCTCAGCCCGGAGCGAGGACGATGTCCTCATTACGATCATTGAAGCGGCAGGACTGGATCCGTCGCAGGTTGAGCGGTTCGAGTGGTCGGGGATTTCGCCGATGCCGGGCACTTCAACGGTCGCCTGGCGGGTTGGCGACCGCCGAGGGAAGGGAATCTCGCGGGAGATCGTCGTGACCTTTGCGGGCGATCGACCGACCTGGGTACGAATCGATGAGGCATCGCTGACCGGCGGCGACGAGCGGCCGACCCGCTCGCAGGATTGGTTGAGCCTGGTCTTTTTTGCGTTCTTTGTTGGTGGTGCGTTGATCGCAGTGCTCAATATTCGGGCCGGGCGGTGGGATCGGCGTGGCGCAACGAGGCTTGCCATCGTTGCGTTCGTGCTGTGTTTCTCAAGCCAGGTGATTGGATCGCACCACCCGCTCAGCGCAGAAGAAGAGGTACGCGGGTTTTTCTCATCGGTCGCCTACGCTGCCACGCGGGCGCTGATGACCTGGCTGCTCTACGTCGCCATCGAGCCGTTTATCCGCAAGTTGCACCCGAGCTTGCTGGTTTCGTGGAGCCGGATGTTCGCGGGTCGTGTCTCCGACCCTGCGGTGGGGCGTGACGTGTTGGTGGGCCTCGCCGTGGTTGCACTGCAGGTCGCCCTGTTCGGCATTTGGTTTTGGGCGCGCGGTGTCCGGGGATGCATTTTGCCGATCTGGGCGTTGGTCGGAGGCGAAACCCCGCTTACAACGGCCTCGTCCCTCGCGATCACCCTTCGACTCCCTGTAGTCTCCGTCGGCTCCACCCTCGGCTTCCTGCTGACCTACGTCGTAATGCGATGGATGCTCGGCCGGTTCAAGCGTGGTGCGATAGTGCTGCTCTGGGTCGCCATTTTCCTGTTCATGTTCGGGGGGTACACGACCGGGCAGGAATTCCTCGACAGGATCGTGATGGCGGGAATTCCGGCGACCGCCTTCGCCTACCTCGCGGGCCGACACGGTCTCCTCGCCTTCGTGACATTCGCCTTCGTTTCCGAGGTGTTCTTGTTCACGATGGTGACCCTCAATCCAACCGACTGGTACTTCGCGCCGACAGCGATTCTCGTCGTACTCATCGCTTCGCTGACAGTGTTCGGTGTGCGGACCTCGACCGATCAGAAGCTGTTCCTCTCGCGTCCGTGACGAGAAGTCGTGCCAGGTTTTGGGAGGTCGGGAAGTTGATCGAGACAGCTTGGAGGCTGTATTGCATAGAGCGAGAGAGGATTTCGGAGCGCCGCGAAGGGCCCATTGAGGCGGGTTTTCGTCGCAGTACTCTGAGTACGGGTCGAAAATCCAACGAAGATGGGGCTTCGCGCCGCCCGAAAGGCACCGTGATTCTATGCAATACAACCTCCTAGGACGCTCCGATTGCGGACATCCTCGCCCTACCCCCCTCCCGAAAAGGCTGGAAGAGCTGACCTGGAACCTCTCGAACCTCTGTCATCATGGAGGCATGATCGCTCGCAGGCACTTCATTGCATCCAGGCTTCGGCGGACTACGCTTGTCGGGGTTGGGCTGTGCCTGATCGCGGCCATCACCACGTC
>JAUWTC010000203.1 GCA_030609785.1 Holophagae bacterium | reverse complement strand
TTCGATCTCCTGCTGGAATCTGGGGTCGACTGCTCTGACGCCGTCGTAGGAAGGCTGTGACCAGAGGGGCACATGAACCAAGAGGTCGTAGGTGGGCAGCCATTCCCGAATGATGGTTTCCCACAGGGCCGAGGCGCCCGATGCATGCACCATGTAGCAGTAGTTGTCCAGAACCGAACGGTCGGCGATCACGACCTCGTGGCGGGCCGATGCGGCGAGTTCTTCGGCGATCTGCGTGTGGAGGATCCAGGCCTGAGCCGCACTGGTGGTGGTCTCGTTGATAGGCATTGGGCATCGGCGGGCCACTTCTCTGACCAGTTCCACGTCGTTGTTCCGTCGTTTGAGACGTGCCGCAAGGTCAAAACACAGGGTGGTCTTGCCGATCCCGTGAGTCCCGATCAAAGCGATCTTCATGGAGAGAGCTTACATTGGCCGGGGCAAGAAGAAAATTGAACCGCGAAGACGCAAAGGCCGCAAAGAAAGCGCAAAGAAGGTATTGAAAATTAAAACCCTTAGCGCTCTTTGCGTCTTGGCGGTTCAAAACCCGACCACTGGGTTTATCAGTGGCACTCCACCGTTCCGGGTGTTTTTGCGGTCGCCTTAGCTGATAGCTGAGAGATTCTAACGCCCGATCGGCTGGCCGGTCGGCTTCAGTGACTTGGGAAGAGCGTTGGCACCATCGAGAAGTTCATCGAAAAGGGCCTTGGCGGACTTCGCCTCCATCAGCTGAGTCAATCGCCCGGGGCTGCGGACGATCCAGGCCATGCGCGACAGCCAACGGACATGCAGCGTATCGTTGCGAAGCGCCAGGAGAAAGAAGATTCTGGTTTTGCCCATGTCCGGCGAACCCCAATCGACACCGTCATCCGAGCGTCCCATGGCGATGAACTGTTGAGGGAACATGTCTGCAGCCCTGCGACGAGCGTGGAGGAAGGCAACGCCTTCGGGGACCGCCGTTGGAACCAGGCGCTCACGGGCCGCAAGTGCAGCTTCGAGCCATGCCTGTTCCTTGACCAGACCCAGCTTGGTGACGTGAGTAACCATGGTGTGGATGACCTCGGTCCGGTCGGTTGCTTCCAGGTTTGGGATGATCTGCTTGACGGTCATGATCTCGTCGAGCGGGGAATCAATGATTTGGGCAGTCGCTGCGCCAGAGGTGGACACCGACTGGGCTGCCAGGGTGTCGAGGTATTCATCCAGGAGGGCTCGTCGGAAGCGCCACTGGCCACCGATCTTGACTCCAGGAATCTTGCCTTCGTGAGCGAGCCGAACCAGGGTTCTTTCGGCGAGTTTGAGATATTCGGCGGCTTCTTTTGCGGTCATGTAGGCTTCCATCAATGTCCCTCCTCGTGTGACTGGTAAAGATCACAATTGGCTGATTACACCCTTTTTTGGCTGATGTCAAGAAAGATTCGTGTTTTTCGGTCGTTTGGGGTGGTCGGTCTTGCGTCGGCTCCGACGTTATGATATCTGTGTGCCCGTTGATCGCCCCCCAGCGGAGCTGTGGCTTCAGGGGGGCGAAATCGAAAAACAGAAGCTGCCGCGCTGCGGCGAATGCCGGAGCCAAGGCACAACACAGGAGGAATTATGGACGTACAAGCTAAAGTCAAAGACATCATTGTCCAGCAGTTGGGTGTCGACCTGGACAAGGTGACCCTCGAGGCCTCGTTCGTCGATGATCTGGGAGCGGATTCTCTCGACGTCGTGGAACTGGTGATGGCCTTCGAAGAAGAGTTCGGTGTTGAGATCCCGGACGAGTCTGCTGAGAAAATTGCGACGGTGAAGGACGCCGTCGACTATCTCTCCCAAAACGTGGAGAGCTGACAATGACTCGCCGAGTGGTGGTGACCGGCCTGGGGTTGATCTCACCACTCGGGGTTGGGACCGAGGCGACCTGGGAGGGATTGGTGTCCGGCCGCAGTGGGGCCGGGCCCATCACACATTTCGATACCGAGGGATTCACGGTACGGATTGCGTGCGAGGTCGACGGTTTTGACGTCTCACCCTGGCTTGGGCCCAAGGAAGCCAGGAAATTCGACCGTTTTGTTCATTTCGCTGTGGGCGCCTCTCACATGGCGCTCGAGGATAGCGGGCTGGAGATCACCGAGGCCAACGCCGAAAGAGTCGGTGTGGTCATCGGCTCCGGGATCGGGGGCTTTCCCCTGATCGAGCGGACATACGAGAATCTGCTCAACCGTGGCCCCCGGCGGGTGTCGCCGTTCTTCATTCCCGGGTCGATCATCAACATGTGTTCTGGGCTTGTCAGCATCCAGACTGGCGCCAAGGGGCCGAACATGGCCACCTGTACGGCGTGCTCAACGTCGGCGCACGCGATCGGGGACGCCACCCTGTACATCAGGCATGGTTACGCCGACGCGATCATAGCCGGTGGGGCCGAGGCGGTGATCTGTCCCTCGCCTGTGGCGGGCTTCGCCTCGATGCGTGCTGTGTCGACGCGGAATGACGATCCCGAACGAGCATCCCGCCCGTGGGACCGTGACCGGGACGGCTTTGTCATCGGCGAGGGCGCCGGTGTCGTGATTCTCGAAGAGTATGAACATGCTAAGCGACGAGGCGCGCCGATTCTCGGAGAAGTTGTGGGTTTTGGTATGACCAGCGACGCTTTCCACATCTCCGCGCCGTCCGAAGATGCCGACGGCGCGGTTCGGGTGATGCGAATGGCGCTGGGCGAGGCCGGGTTGAATCCAGAAGATGTCGATTACATCAACGCCCACGGCACATCGACGCCGGCGGGAGACGGCGTGGAAACCGTGGCGGTCAAGAAGGTCTTCGGTAGTCATGCTCAATCAGTCATGGTCTCGTCGACCAAGTCGATGACCGGACATCTGCTCGGTGGGTCCGGCGGGTTGGAGTTTGGCATCTCAATTCTGGCGATGACTCGGGGCGTTGTTCCGCCGACGATTAACCTGGATAACCCGGACGAAGGCGACGATCTGGATCACGTGCCTCACACCGCCCGGGAGGCTCGAGTCGATGTCGCTCTGAGCAATTCCTTCGGGTTCGGCGGTACGAACGCGTGCCTGGTTGTCAAGAAGGTATGATCGGGCTTCGCCGGGAGCTGTCAGCCGGCCATTAGCAAGTAGCTAACAGATTGTTACAATTCGCGTAGAATTTTGGTGGCAATTTCATAAGAAGCCGTCTCGCAACAGAGAGTGCGGGCCGGTTTGAGGAGTCTGAAGGATGCCGTTCGAGAATCGAGACCAAGGGGCCGGCGGGACGACCGGTGCGTCGGAGACCGTTTGGGACCGGCTAGGCCGATTCTTTGCCCACATCGACCTCTACAACTTCGGGCGGTGGATGCTCCTGGCGATTGCAGTCGGGGTCGTCGCCGGTTTGGGCGCGGCCTTCTTGACCTGGGGGGTCGACTGGGTTGGTTCGCTTTTCCTCGGGCGAATCGCCGGCTTCCAACCGCCGGGCCACGGCATTCACGCCGTTGCCGACGGGTGGGCGGCGCCCCAACGACCGTGGTTCCTGCTGGTTATTCTTCCCGGTGTTGGGCTTCTTGTTGGGTGGTTGGTTCAGACCTTCGCCCCTGAGGCCGAGGGCCACGGCACCGATGCCGTGATCAAGGCATTTCACCAGAATCGCGCTGAACTGAGGCCGCGGGTCATACCGGTCAAGCTCCTGGCTTCGATGCTGACGATCGGCTCGGGTGGGTCGGCCGGTCGTGAGGGGCCGGTTGCCCAGGTCGGTGCAGGATTTGGGTCATACCTCGCCGACGTGTTGAATCTCCGGGTCCGCGACCGGAGAACGCTGGTCATTACCGGAATGGCGGCCGGCATCGGCGGTATGTTCCGAGCGCCTCTCGGGGGCGCACTCTTCGCCATCGAGGCATTGTATTCGGAGAACGACTACGAGTCCGAGGCGTTGATTCCGGCGCTGATGGCTTCGATCGTTTCCTACGTGGTGGTGGCCTCCTTGACCGGTTGGTCATCGGTGTTCACCGCTCACGTCGATCCCTTCTCCAGGCCGCAGGAGCTGATTTCCTACTTCGTCCTGGGCGTGGTCCTGGCTGTGATCGGCGTCATATGGGTCAAAGTCTTCTACGGCATGAGGGATGGGTTCTTCGCCCGCCTCAACGTGCCGGCAATGGTCAAGCCGGCGATTGGCGGGCTGCTGATCGCTTGCCTGGCGCTCAACCTGCCCCAGGTTCTCGGTGGCGGCTACGGTTGGCTTCAGATGGCGATGGGGCCGGGTCTCCCGCTGGCAATCCTCCTGGCTCTGGTTCCTGCCAAGATTCTGGCGACCAGTTTCACAATCTCCTCTGGAGGGTCCGGTGGCGTGTTCGCACCCTCCCTGGTCATCGGAGGCTTGACCGGCGCCGTCTTTGCCGAGTTGCTGGCACGCTTTGCCCCGTTCATGGCCCCCTCGGCCACGGCCTGCATTCTCGTGGGCATGGGGGGCTTCTTTGCCGGCGTGGCCAAGGCGCCGATTGCTTCCCTGATCATGGTGGCCGAGATGAGTGGCTCCTACAGCCTGTTGGTGCCGATGATGTTGGTCTCCTCAATCACCTTCCTCCTGACCCGGGGTGTCAACATGTACGAGGCCCAGGTACCGGGAAGGGTGGATTCCGCGGCGCACCTTGGAGACTTCCAGGTGGACATTCTCGAGCGGTTGTCAGTCAAGGATTTGATCGACGAAAGGCAAGACGTGATGAGCCTGTCGCCCGGGATGCCGTTCCGAGAGGTAATGGACCTGGTCTTCACCGGGACCCAGGATCACTACCCCGTGGTTGATTCCGAGGGTGCCGTGCACGGGATCTTGAGCGTCAACGACGTGCGCCGGGTGATGGCGACGCCGGAGGTCTGGGATCTCCTGGTGGCCGGCGACATCGAGGTCGACGCCCCCAACGTCGGGTTCGTTACCCCGGACGAAGACCTCCACACCGTCATGCGACGCTTTACCGCCCTCCGCCTCGAGGTCCTGCCGGTCGTTTCCGATACACCGCCGGCGCCGATCATCGGCCTCCTGCGCTATCAGGATGTGATGGAGGCCTACGATGCTGAGATCCACCGCCTTCGAGGGGAGGAGTAGGGGTCGAAGAGGTCGACAGGACCAGCGTCAGGGATGATCGCGCTCCCAATCTCAGCACTGCAAGATCCAGCCCCGGCCTTCGGGAGCGCGCGAGTGCGCTCCCGCTCGGTCCTTTCTCGGAGGGGCAGCATTTCTCAAACCGGAAGAGGGATCGCCCCTCCGGGAAAGGACCTCGGTGGCCTTCGGCGCTCAGTGGAGACTCGGTCGCTGAGGCCCTCGCCGAGGGTTGCCCCCCTTGACGTTGGCCGCATCGTTGTCCAAGCCGGGAGGGTGCGGCACGACAACATCAAGGACGGCACGCCCCGTTTGAGGTTATGGGCGCTCTCGGGATTGGACGTTGCCGTTGACCTGTGGCTCTGAGTTACCTTCCGAGTCTGAAAATGGTTGTCCTTCCAAATTGAGCCACAGGCCGGCAGTGGTGTTCCAGCAGATCTTCGAAGACCTTGCGGCGAGGGTCGGACCACGAGTAGAGACGGCCTTGGTGATCGGCATCCCACTCGGATCGGTCGAGGGCAATATGGGTCGCTCCGAGGGTCTTCAGTTTCC
>JAUWTC010000114.1 GCA_030609785.1 Holophagae bacterium | reverse complement strand
GCGGTTCAACTGTGTTCTCTTTCGACTCGATCTCGGTCCAGTTCCACCGGGTTGGAAACTCCTTCCAACAATCGGCGTTATCATAAGAGAAGGATGTTCATGCTTCGACTCTTCATGGCGATCACGCTCCTGGTCTTGGCCCAATCGACCTGGGCCGGTGAGCCCAAATTCTCGCTGAAAATTACCGCCGGCAGTCACCAGTCGTTATCACCCGTTCAGGAAGCCCAGCGCGCCCTCTGGAACGACCCTATGATCCGATTGATGCGGGCCATGGACGCCGAGGTTGGGCACCTCTTGATCGGACAGCCCGGCGGCGGCAGAACGCCGCCGCTGGTCTCCGTCGGTATGGGCGGTGGTCTCCCTCCACGAGTCCTCAGTGCAGCAATCGAACACAATCTGGCAGGATCAACGGAGCCACCGACCGCCGTAGCATGGCCATGGCTCAAAGAAAATGAGCCAGCCCCTCCTCCAATGGAGGAACAGCTGGCTCTACTTCTCGGAAAACGACTCGAGCGAAGGCTTGGATCCGAGGATCAGGCCCTTACAGCTGATCCTTGAGGTTCTTCGACGCCTTGAAACGAGCGGTCTTCGACGCAGCGATCTGAATGGTCGCGCCGGTCGCCGGATTCCGGCCCTGGCGAGCTGCCCTTTCGGAAACCAGGAAGGTCCCAAAATTGGGAACCGAAACCTTGTCGCCACCGGCGAGAGTCTTGCCAATTTCATCAAACATTGTGTCGTAGACCATCGCGACCTTTGTCTTGTCGATACCGGTCAGTTCGTGAATGCTGTTGACCATATCTGCTTTGCCTGCCATGTTGCCTCCTTGATTCAGCCGTGACCATCAATATTGGCCACGCCTGTTTGAACATAAGCCACCCTAACCGCCCCATGGACTCAGGTCAAGCGACCCAGCGGGAATCCCTGGCCGTCACCGGCGGTTGTAAACATTGATATGAAATCCTCCTGGATTTGCATTCTGTACTTGAGCCTCCTCGTTGTTCCGGGGACGGCCACTGGAGACGAAATGTTGACGACCGGAGAAGAGTTCCCGTCCTTTGAACTTCAGGCCCACGACGGTTCCGTCGTCAACTCCTCGGATCTCGAGGGATCAATCTTCCTGGTGTATTTCTATCCCAAAGCCGATACGCCCGGTTGTACGAAAGAGGCCTGTGCCTTGCGCGACGCCTGGTCCGAGCTGAAGGACGCTGAAATCCAGGTCTTTGGAGTCTCCTACGACACCCCTCAATCAAACCGTGCCTTCGCCGAGAAATTCAGCCTTCCCTTTCTCCTTCTCTCGGACAGCGACAAGGCCCTGGCCAAAAGCGTCGGGGCGAACCGGTTCCTGATCCCGGTCCCGAAGAGGATCTCCTACCTCGTCGGACCCGACGGAAAAATCCTCAAGACCTACCCTTCGGTTTCTCCCTCCAGCCACGCGGAGGATGTATTGAAGGACTTCAGTCAGTTTCGCTGAGCTGTTTCGAGATTTCGAAACAACGGCCTTTTTTGGGTAAAATACTCCTCGCGAACCGGAAAAGGCCTTGACAGGAGTTACAATTTCTATATATTCCTAAATGGTTATAAGGTAGAGGGAGGGGTCGATGCTACGACACACGCAAACATTCCTGATGATGCTCGCCGTAGTGGCCGGTTTATCATCGCCATCGTTCGCCCAGGAACTGACCCTGCAGCAGGCGATGACGACCGCTCTGGAGCGAAATCATACGATCGCCGCATCCTCCGCCAAGGTCTCCGCTGCTCAGGCCCGAGAGAAGCAATCCGAGGGGTATCGTCTTCCGACGGTCGATCTGATGGAGGTTTTCTCCTACACCGACAACCCTGCCGAGGTCTTCGCATTCACACTCAACCAACGGCGTTTCGACATGGACGATTTCTTCATGTCCGATCCCAACACGCCGGATGCCCTGGACACCTGGATCACCAGGCTTGAGGTCACCCAACCGATCTACGTCGGAGGGAAGATCTCGAGCCGCAATGAACAGGCCTCCCTGATGGCAGTTTCCGCTGCAAAGGACCTCTCCCACGCCCAACAGAAAGTGGTCTTTGACGTCGCTACGGCCTTCGCAAATGCTCTCAAGGCGGCCGAGCACCTGGAGGTCGTCCGACGAGCTCGAGAAACAACGGCGGCCCACGTTTCCCTGGCCGAAAAATTCGCCGAACAAGGATTCATCATCCATGCGGATGTCCTCAACGCACAGGTCCACCTCGCTCAAATGGACGAGATGCTCATCGAGGCCGAATCAGGTGCGGACCTCGCCCAATCGGCGCTCGACTTTTCGATGGGCATCGATCAGACCTCCCGTCATCAACTCCACCTCCTGCCCCCGACTCCGCCGGTGACCCAGCCGATGGCGGCGTGGATGGATCAAGGGGTGGCGACACGCCGCGACCTCGAAGCACGCCGGCGCGAACTGGACGCCGGACGCCTGGAGGAGAAGGCCGTCAGCCCGGGCTTCAAGCCGGAAATCGCCGTCAAGGGCCGATACGAACTTTACGATGACCAGCTGTTCGGCAGCAACGGCCACTCCGGTTCGGTGATGGCCTTTGCCAAGATCAACCTCTTCAACGGCGGTTCGGACACAGCCAAGGTCGAGGCAGCCCGACAAGAAGCCCTCTCGGGTGAACACAATCTGGCCCTGGTCTCGGAAGCGGTCCGGCTCGAGGTCCGCAGCGCCTACGCCCAGGTTCGAACGGCTGAGAAAAGACACCTGACGGCCGGCCGTGCGGTTGAAGCGGCCCGGGAAGCAATGAGGGTTCGAGAGAAGCGCTTCGAACAGGGGCTGGACAAGATGATTGATCTACTGGATGCCGAGACCGCCCTCAGGGAATCCGAACTGCGGGAGCTGGTTGCTCGCTACGATCTGACCCTTTCGACCTATCGCCTTTACTTCACGTCAGGAACGTCATTGACCGCCCTGTTCGGTATAGACCAGTCTTCTCACCAAACTCCGACTACAAGGCCCAATACACCATGATCTTCGGCGCTTTCTCGATTCACTCGCTCCAGCCCACGCTGGTCGCTTCACGACCTCCACGGCTTCGCCGTGATCGCCCTCCGGGCGATGCGCGATGTCCCTACGTACCGCAAGTACGACTTCGCTCCCTGCCCACGCTGCCCGCTTCGCGGGCTCGAGCCCAACGGCTCGGCAGCCCTCCGGGCTGCGCGCGTGTCCCTATCTTGCGAGATCGCCGAATCTCACGGCGTCTTGTACCTTTCGTTTCGAACTCTGGCAAGAAGACTGGTCTTGAGACCCCCCCACAGGAGATCCAACAATGAACGCACACTCCCCACTGATCCCCGTCCTTGCAATGGCCGTCACCCTGGGGGCGTGCGCCCCGGACAAGGCTGAATTGGCCCAGGCTGACCTCTCGCCTCTCAGCGTTCACGTCATCCAGGCCGAGACCACCACCTCATTCAAGACAATCGAGGTCTACGGAGTGGTTCATCCGGCACGACAGGCCTCCCTCTCCAGCCGCGTCATGGGTCCCGTGGTCGCGGTCAGCACCTGGGCAGGAGCCACCGTGTCAAAGGGCCAGAGTCTTATCGAGATCCAACCCGAGACCTCGAAAGGCCAGGTTGCACAGGCTGAGGGAGCCCTGGCCCAGGCCCGGGCCGCCCTGGCCCTGGCTGAGAGAAACCTCAATCGGTATGAAAACCTCCACGCCGAAAAGGCTGCTTCCGAAGTCGAATTGGACATGGCCCGAATGCAGCATGACCAGGCGAAAGGTGCGGTCGACCAGGCCTCGGGAGCGGTTCATACCGCCAAGACCGTCGCCGGCGAGGCCGCAGTGACGGCGCCTTTTGCTGCCCGAGTCGTCGAGCGACTGGTTGAGGTCGGCGACATGGCGGCTCCCGGCCGGCCGCTGATCCGACTGGAGAGCCTTGAGGGCCGGCGACTCTGGTTGAGCGTTCGCGAGGCCGACATCGGACGCCTCGAACTCGACCAGAGTATCCCGGTCACCCTGGACTCGCGAGCCGACAACGGCGCCATCGAGGGCACGGTGGTCGAAATTGTGCCCTCCGCCGATCCCGCAACCCACACATTCACGGTCAAGATCGACCTCGGCTCGGTCGATGTGCCGTCTGGGATTTCGGGGCGCGCCACCATCCCGGGAGATGCGGTCGAACGGATCATCATTCCGGCGACGGCCGTCCATTCTCGTGGTGGCCTGGAGATAGTCGTCGTTCAAGCCGTCGACTCCTCGGCGAGAACTCGTGCGGTGACCACCGGCTCAGAAATGCCGGACGGCCAGGTGGAAATCCTGTCAGGCATCAAGCCCGGGGATTTTGTCGTCATTGATGCACCCGGGGCTGTCGCCGACGGCACTCCGCTGGAGGTGTCCTCATGACCGATGCGCCGTCGACAGAGCCCCGCCCGACGGCGGCGGAGCTGGAACAGGCCCGCAGAGATGCGCTGCGCCTCAAGATCACGCGGCGCAAGCTCGGCCCCTCGGGTCGCATTGGGAGGGCCTTCCTGGAGTCGAAGCTGACGCCGCTGATCATCGTCGCATCCTTGCTGCTGGGCGCCTTCGCGATCATGGTCACACCCTCCGAAGAGGAACCCCAGATCAATGTGCCGATGATTGACGTACTCGTCGGCTATCCCGGAGCGACGGCCGAAGAGGTCGAATACCGCGTTATCACGCCGCTGGAAAAACTCCTGTACGAGATCGAGAACGTCGAATACATCTACTCGACCTCTCAGCCATCCGGCGGGATGATCATCGTCCGCTTTCTGGTCGGCACCGACCCGGATCAGGCGGCCTTGAGGGTCCACACCAAGATCCAATCGGCCACGGATGAGATGGCCCCCGGCGCCATGATGCCGGTGGTCAAGCCCCGAACCATCGACGATGTTCCTTCCGTCGCCTACACCCTGTGGGGAGAGGACGCCACAGGGCAGGAGCTGAGGCGCGTCGCCGATGAACTCAAGGTCGAGCTGACCCGGCATCCCAGAGTGGCCCAGGTTTCGGTGATCGGGGGGCAACGCAGGGCAGCCCGCGTCGACTTCGACAGCCAGAAGCTGTCGGCCTTCAACGTGTCTATCCTCCAGGCTTACCAGGCCATCGAGAGCTTCAACTGGCGTCTTCCGGCCGGATCGACCTCGGTAGCCGATCGTGAAATCACCGTCGACGTCGGCCAGTTCCTGACCTCAGCTACCGACGTGGCCCAGGTGGTCGTCGGTGTCTACGGCGGGAAGCCTATCTACCTCAAAGATGTCGCGACACTCGCCGATGCCACCGAAGAGCCCGCCGACTACGTCTGGCTGGGGACCGGGCCCGCAGCCCCGGAAAAGGGGCTCGAACGCGCTGGAATCGACCGCCCCGCAGTAACCCTGGCGGTCGCCAAGAAGCCCGGCACCAATGCTGTCGACATGGTCGGCGACCTCGACCGCTACGTCGACCGCCTCAAAGGGCCGGTCATCCCTTCCAACATCAACGTGCTCAAGACCAGGGACTACGGCGCCACGGCCAAGGAGAAGAGCAACGAGTTGCTCCACCACCTCCTCTCGGCGACCATAGCGGTCGTCCTGCTGATGTGGGTGACCCTCTCCCGACGCGAGGCCGCGGTCGTCGTCGTCGTTATCCCCGTCACCCTGGCCCTGACCCTGGCAGCCTCCTACTTCTTCGGTTACACCCTCAACCGCATCAGCCTCTTTGCCCTGGTCTTTTCGATCGGAATTCTCGTCGACGACGCGATCGTCGTCGTCGAGAACATCCACCGCCATTTCAAGCTCAAATGGGGCGAGCCCCACCAGGTCACTACCTACGCGCTGGACGAAGTCGGCAATCCAACCATCCTGGCGACGTTCGCCATCATTTCCGCCCTGATGCCCCTTGCCTTCGTTCGCGGACTGATGGGGCCCTACATGAGGCCCATTCCGATCAACGCTTCGGCGGCGATGCTGTTTTCGCTGGCCGTGGCCTTTACGATCTCTCCCTGGTTGGCGCTGAGGCTTTTCCGCAAAGAGTACGACGGCCAGGAAAAGCCCTCGGATGACGACCCGGACATCGTTACCGAGGAGGGCCGGGGCGCCCGGATCTACTCCTTCTTCATGCGGCCCTTGATTCGCTCGTCAATGACCCGATATATCTTCCTGGCGGTCGTTGCCGGACTCCTGGTTGCCGCGATGGGGACCGTGGCCGTCGGCTTCACCACGGTCAAGATGTTGCCCCACGACAACAAATCCGAGGTCCAGATCGTTATCGACGCTCCCGAAGGATTCACCCTGGAACGGACCAACGCTGCGGCCAGGGAAATTGCCTCCGTCTTCAGGACGATGCCGGAAGTCATCGATTTCCAGATCTACGCAGGAACCTCGGCGCCCTTTAATTTCAACGGCCTTGTCCGCCACTATTTCATGCGCTCCGGGCCCAACGTCGCCGATATCCAGGTCAATTTTGTCCACAAGAGCAAACGAAAGGACAAGAGTCACGCGCTGGCAAAAAGGGTTCGGAAAATGATCCTTCCCATCGCCGAGGCCCAGGGAGTGACCATCACGGTCGCCGAGATCCCGCCGGGGCCGCCGGTTCTCTCGACCCTTGTCGCCGAAATCTACGGCCCGACCCTCGAAGGGCGTCTCGAGGTGGCGGCCGAGGTCAAGGAGGTTTTCGACACGACCGACGGCGTCGTCGACGTCGACTGGTATGTTGAAGAACCCTCAGACCACGTAGAGATTCGCATCGATCGAGAAAAGGCAATCCGGGCAGGCATCACTCCGGAGCAGATTGTCCGAACGCTTCGGGTCGCGCTCTCGGGCGCTGAACCCGGCATCCTCCACCTGCCGACCGCCCGCGAACCGGTACCGATTATCTTACGCCTCGACCGGACCCAGCGCGCCCACATCGATGATCTCCTCCAACTGACCGTTCACGGAACCGATGGCCACATGGTTCCCCTCAGCGAACTAACCTTCGTCTCGCATGAGAGCCGCGAGCGCTTCAGATACCACAAGAATCTCCAACCGGTGACCTATGTCGTCGGAGAGGTGGCCGACCGCTATGAGGCCCCTGTCTACGCCATCCTCGAAATGCAGAAGAAACTCAAGGAGATCACAACACCCCAGGGGGAGAAACTCGAGATCATCGCCACCCACTTGCCGGAAGACACATCGCGCTACATCATGAAGTGGGACGGCGAATGGCACATTACCTATGAGGTTTTCAGGGACATGGGCATTGCCTTCGCCGTCGTCATGGTCCTGATCTACGTCTTGATGGTCGGCTGGTTCAAGAGCTTTATCACCCCGATCATCATCATGGTGCCCATCCCCCTGACCCTGGTCGGCATTCTTCCGGCTCACGGTGGATTCAGTGTTTTCTTCACCGCGACCTCGATGATCGGCTTCATCGCACTGGCCGGCATCATCGTGCGAAATTCGATTCTCTTGGTCGACTTCATCAATCTGGAACTCAGGGCCGGCGAGAAGCTCGAGGACGCCGTCGTCAAGGCCGGCGCCGTTCGGCTGGTCCCG
>JAUWTC010000357.1 GCA_030609785.1 Holophagae bacterium | reverse complement strand
ACGGCCAGTTGGTCATCGACAGTTGGGCCGGCGAGTTGGGCGCCCCCGGCGCCGATCTCACCGGCACGACCGGACCCGACCCCGATGGTCTGATCACCGGCGATGATCTCGACCGTCTCCTCGAGGTGCTCTTTTCGGGAGACTGAGGCCCTCAGGACAGCCAAATCGAGAGAGTCCCAGACCCAGGGAGTCTCCTGACCTCGCGCGCCCTGACCCTTTCGACCTCTTTGACCCTTTGACCTCTTTGACCTCTTCGACCCTTTGACCCTTCGACCTCTCTTTAGCCGTTGACCCGTGCAAACTCCTTCATGAAGTCGACCAGAGCCTGGACGCCCTCGGGCGACATCGCGTTGTAGATCGAGGCCCTGCAGCCGCCGACCGAGCGATGACCCTTGAGTCCGACCATGCCGTTGGCGGCAGCGTCGGCGACAAATTTCGCCTCCAGTTCTTCGGACGGCAGGCGAAATACGACGTTCATGTAGGAACGACTGGCCTTCTCGACCGGGCAGCTGTAGAAATCGGAAATCGCGTCGAACAGGCCGTAGAGCATATCGCCCTTGGCTCGATTGCGAGCCTCGATACCGGCCAACCCGCCATGGCCCTTGACCCACCGCAAGACGTTGCGGACCATGTAGATCGAAAAGGTCGGCGGCGTGTTGTAAAGCGACTCCTTGTCCAGGTGCGTTGCGTAGCGCAGCATCGTCGGCACATGGTCAACGGCCGCCTTCTCCACCCACGAACGGCGCACCAGCACGACGGCGACGCCTGAGGGTCCGATATTCTTCTGGGCCCCGGCGTAGATCATCGAAAAGGCGTTGGCGTCAAAAGGCCGCCACAGGATGTCCGACGACATATCGCCGACCATGGGCACCTGCCCGGAATCCGGGAACTGATGGAACTGCGTGCCCTTGATCGTGTTGTTCGAGGTCACGTGCAGGTAGGCAGCGTTGGGGTCGAGGTCCAGTTCGTCCTGGGTCGGAACCCTGGTGAACCCGGACGACTCGGACGAACCTGCCTCCCGGCAGGAGCCGATGATGTTGGCTTCTTTTATCGCTTTGGCTGACCAGGTTCCGGTGTTGACATAGTCCGCCGATGCGCCCTGAGGCAGGAAGTTGAGCGGAAGCATGGCGAACTGCGTCGAGGCGCCGCCCTGCACGAACAGGACCTCGAAGTCCTCGTCCAGGCCCAGCAACTCCTTGAAGAGGCTCATCGCCTCGTGGTGGACCGCGTCATACGGCTTGGATCGATGGGAGATCTCCATCACCGACATCCCGGTTCCTTCCCAGTCGAGGAACTCGTCCCGGGCCTGCTCGAGGGCTTCGAGCGGCAACGTCGCCGGTCCAGCGTAGAAATTCCAGATTCTGTGCATCATCGCCTCCTTGAACTCATGCAGTGCGGTCGGAAAAATCAGTGAGAATATCAATCACGACATCACCAATACGAAGCATATTCTCCTTCGACGACGCTCCGAGATGGGGCGTCATGATGACGTTGGGCGCACCGAAAATCGGGCAGTCGTCCGGCGGCGGATCGGAGTACCAGACGTCGGTCGCATACGCCCGAACCTTGCCGCTCTCTAACGCTGTGACCATGTCTTCTTCCACAACGCACTTGCCGCGTGCCGTGTTGACGACGACGACACCGTCCTTCATCTGAGCGATGGTGTCGGCGTTGATCATCCCGCGGGTCGAGTCGACCAGCGGCACGTGCAGGGAGATGTAATCGGCCCGGGCGAACAGCGTATCCCGATCCACCAGTTCGGCGCACTCGTGCTGTTTCACAACCGGATCGAAGGCGATGACCTTCATGCCGAAGGCCAAGGCCCGCCGGGCCACCTCGGTGCCGATGTTGCCCACCCCGATCAGGCCCAGGGTCTTGCCCATCAGCTCGGTGCGCTTGAGTTGTTTCTTCAGCCACTGTTTGTCCATCATGCCGACGTGGCCCTCGGCCAGACGCGTCGGGACGGCGATCATCAGGGCGAAGGCAATCTCGGCGACCGCGACCGCCGAGGCCGAAGCGGTGTTGAAAACCTGCACGCCCTTGGATCGGGCATAGTCGACGTCGACGTTGTCGAGACCGACGCCGCCGCGAACGATCAAACGCAGAGATTTCGCCTGGTCGATGTATTCGCGGGTGCACTTGGTCTTGGACCGGATCAGGACGACGTCCATTTCGGGCAGGCGATCCTTGTCTTCAGTGACCTCACCGAAGGCCTCGAGGCGGCCCGGCAGGGATGGATCGAACGCGTCGGAAATCAGAATCTTCATGGTGCCTCCTCTGGCGGTTACAACCGCACTCACTCACTCAGCGGTCTGGTAATCAGGCCCGAGCGCAATTTGGGCTCGAACCAGGTGGATTTCGGCGGCATCACCTCGCCGGCATCAGCCACCGCAAAAAGATCGTCGATCGAGGTCGGGTACAGGGCGAAGGCCACGGCAAAGTCGCCACCATCCACCAACCGGACCAGTTCTTCCAGGCCCCGAATGCCACCGACGAAGTCGATGCGCTCGTCAGCGCGGGGATCACCGATGGCCAATACGGGAGCCAACAGGTTCTCCTGGAGGATGGCGACATCGAGCCGCCGAACGGGGTCATCCACCGGAAAGCTCCCGTCCTTCGCCACCAGCCGATACCATCGGCCGCCGAGGTACATCGCATAGCTCTTCGCGGCTTCAGGCCGGTTCATCTCACCGGGCAGGACTTCGAAGTGGTCCCCGACCGCCGCCAGGTATTGCGCCTCGTCGAGCCCGTTGAGATCTCTGACAACCCGGTTGTAATCCATGATCAGCATCTGGTCGTCGGGGAAGATCACCGACAGGAAGTAGTTGTAGGGCTCGTCACCCGTGTGGTTCGGGTTGGCATCGCGGCGCAGGGTCCGGATCCGGGTACCCGCAGCCGACCGATGGTGTCCGTCCGCCACGTAAAGCTCCGGAACCGCCTCGAAGGCAGAGACCAGCGCCCCGACATCGGCGTCACTCGACACGACCCACAGCGTGTGGCGGATGCCGTCCGGTGCGGTGAAATCGTAGTCGGCTTCACCACCGGTCAGTTGTTCGACCAAGCGGTCGATCTCCGGGCGCGCCCGGTACGTCAGAAAGACCGGGCCGGTGTTGGCGTCGAGCGCATCGACATGCCGGGTCCGATCGTCTTCCTTCTTGGGCCGGGTGAACTCGTGCTTCTTGATCAGATCGTTTTCATACTCATCGACCGAAGCGCCTGCAACCAGACCGATCTGGCTGTGCTCGCCCATGATCTGCCGGTAGAGATAAAGCGCCGGGCGCCCTTCGCGAATCAGGACGCCGTCATCGACAAGGCGCTTGAGATTCTCCGCTCCCTTGGCGTAGACCGCAGGGTCGTAGGGGTTGATATCTTCCGGCAGATCGATCTCCGGTTTGTTGACATGAAGAAAGGAGATCGGGTTGCTCTCGGCCATCACCCGCGCCTCGGCGGAGTTCAAAACGTCGTAGGGGGGGCTCGCCACATCGGCCGCCACATCCACTCGCGGGCGAAGCGCCCGAAATGCCTCAATTTTCGCCATTGCCACTCCTCGACCCGTAGCCGTAGACGGGATTTTATTGCATTGAGCCGGACTCAATCCGACAACGTGAAATCTATCACATGCGTTCGCTCAAGGCCACGGCAGGTCGGACAATCTCGACCCATGCTGAGCGATTCTCAACCAAAATCACTCGAGATACCCAAGGGCTTTGAGTTTCGCGGTTTCCTCTTCGGTCAAGGCCGCCGATCCCCCGATGCCTTGAGCCAGGAACTTCTCCCTGAGAGCAATATCGTGCCGTGTGAAAGCCCTGGCGATTTCGAAAAGCTCTTGGGCCGTCTCAACCCGGTCTTCAACCAGATTCTTCGTCTCGT
>JAUWTC010000208.1 GCA_030609785.1 Holophagae bacterium | reverse complement strand
TTGCACAGGTAGGCCGCCACACAGTCGCCACACTTCGCCACAGAAAATCCTGCTGTTGGGCACACCCGGGTCATCACTGAAAGCCACCCTGTAAATAGAGCCGAGATACACAGGGAGGCAACTATGAAACGCAGATTTTGGTTAGTGGCGGTGTCGAGCCTTTTGCTGACGGGTGGGGTCTACGCCCAATCGGAAGATTGCCGGGACCCTCAGGCGGTGTCCCCGGAGGCCCTACGGCGAGGTGGCCTCCTCTTGAAAACCGGTGATGGTGGCACCTTTGCCCGAGCGCCGGTCCAGGCGACCGACGTCGAGATCTCCATCCGCGGCCTCCTGGCGGAGACGGTTGTGGCCCAGCGTTTCTCCAACCCAACTGAGCAGTGGTTGGAGGGCGTCTACGTCTTTCCACTGCCGGCCAAGGCGGTGGTCCACTCGATGAGGTTGGTTATCGGGGAGCGCATCATCGAGGGGCGGATTGAGGAACGAGAAGCGGCGAAGAAAACCTATGCTGCGGCAAAACGAGAGGGTCGGAAAGCGTCCCTTGTCGAACAGGAACGTCCGAATATTTTCACGACCTCGGTCGCCAACATCGGACCGGGTGAGACGGTTGAGGTGCGGATCGAGTACCAACAGACCCTGGTGTTTGACCAGGGAGAATTGGAACTCAGGTTCCCGATGGTCGTCGGGCCCCGGTTCATGCCGGGCAGTGCGACGGAAACAGGATCAGGCGGGACCGGGTGGGCCTTCGACACTGATCAAATCCCCGATGCCTCCCGGATCTCGCCTCCGGTTGCTCTGGAGGCCGAGTCGAGCCTCAATCCAGTAACCCTCGCTGTAACCCTCGAAGCCGGTTTTCCATTGGCGCGACTGGTGTCCCCCTACCACCCGGTTCAGATTTCGAGACCGGACGACCGACGTCATGTGATCGTTTTGGACGGTTCAGTACCCGCCGATCGAGACTTCGTCCTGCGCTGGGCCCCCGAGGCTGGGCGCCTACCGAGGGCGGCGGTGTTTACCGAAGAGTTCGACGGCGAGTACTTCGTTCTGGCCATGGTCGTGCCACCGGCTGATGAATTTGCCGAATCCGTGCGCCTACCGCGAGAGACGATCTTCGTCATCGACACCTCGGGATCGATGGGTGGCGCCTCGATCGTTCAGGCCCGAAAAGCGTTGGTGTTTGCGCTGGAGCAGCTCAGACCCCAGGACTACTTCAACATCATCGAATTCGATTCCAACTTCAGCGTATTGTTCCCCGAGAGCCGGCCGGCCATGCCCGCGGCGATCGAAGGGGCCAAGGGGTGGGTCGGGAGGCTGAAGGCCGACGGCGGCACCCAGATGATGGGCGCCCTGCTCCGTGCGTTGGAGGACAAACAGGAACTGACCCCCCTGCGTCAGGTCATATTCATCACGGATGGCTGTGTCGGCAACGAGGAAGCTCTCTTTGCCGCCGTCGAACGCCAGTTGGGCCGGAGCCGCTTGTTCACGATCGGCATCGGGTCGGCGCCGAACGGGTTTTTCATGGAGCGAGCTGCAGCCTTCGGGCGGGGAACCTTTACCTTCATCGGAGCGCCCTCAGAGGTCGACTCCAAGATGCGTGACCTCTTTTCCAAACTGGAGAATCCGGTCTTGGCGAATATCGAGTTGGCGTGGCCCGACCCCGGGGCCGAGGTCTGGCCCAAGAGGGTGCCTGACCTCTATGCCGGGGAGCCGGTTGTGGTGGCTGCCCGATTGGGGACAATCGCAGGGGACCTCAGGATCTCAGGGACAAAGGCCGACGCCGGCTGGAGTTCCGATATCTCGCTGGAAATCGGCTCCGAGAGGGCCGGCGTCAACCGCCTGTGGGCCCGACGCAAGATCGCAGCCCTGATGGATGACAAGGCGCGGGGCGTGCCCGAGGCGATGATCAGGGACCAGGTGTTGGAGGTGGCCCTCGATCATCAGTTGGTTTCGAAATACACCAGTTTGGTCGCTGTCGACGTGACACCGACGCGGCCCGACGGGGAGGGTCTGGAAACAGCAGCCGTGCCGACCAATCTTCCGGCGGGATGGCGGCGTGAGATGGTGTTCGGCTCGATGCCTGTCGGTGGGACGGCGGGACGGTTACACCTGCTGGTGGCGCTGGTCTTGTTGATGTTGGGGGTCGCCCTCCGGTGGATGAAAGGAGGCTCTCGATGAGGGTGATCCCCGTCGGCCGGCTATCGGCTCTCAGCTTAGCCGCCTGCAAAACTCAAGAAATAGCCCTAACCCCTAATCCCTTGCATGCAAGTGAGAAAAGAGGACCACGATGGCACGAGTAATTCCTGCTCTCCTGCTGATCCTTGGCTTGGTCCAGGGGATCCAGGGAGGGTGGATCTACGCCAAGGCGTGGCTGGCCGAGAGTCTGTTGGAGGGCGCCTGGATCAGGACCCTAAAGGGCGAAGCCCAAGTCATGCCTTGGCCCTGGGCGGACACCTGGCCGGTGGCCCGATTGTCCTTCCCCGACCACGGATCGGACATGGTGGTCTTGGAGGGGGCCTCTGGTCGGGTCTTGGCTTTCGCGCCCGGCCATCTGCACGGTACCGCTCCTCCCGGGGAGGAAGGCGCGTGCGTCGTGGCGGGGCATCGAGATACGCATTTTGCGGTGCTCGAATACCTCCAACCGGGAGACCTCATCGAGGTCGAAGGGGCCGATGGATCGAGACACAGCTACCGGGTCCGGGCGAGTGCCGTCCTGGACAGGGACGATGTGTGGGCATTGGTTCCGACCGGAGGCTCCGAGCTGATCCTCGTCACCTGTTGGCCCTTCGACGCCGTCATTCCCGGAGGACCCCAACGTTACGTCGTATGGGCCGACAGGTCACCGGTTTGAAAGACTCGAAGAGAGAGCCACAAAAATGCACGAAGAGGAAGACACGAAGAGGAAGAAGGAAAATAGCCACAAAAAGGCGCAAAAAGGCACAAAAGGGGAAGAAGACAGGTGTCCTCCAATGCCTAATTTCTAATCCCTAATCCCTGAACCCTAATCCCTTGATCCTCAGAGGACCTGCATGCTATTCAGCTGAGAGCTGAGAGCTTCTTATGGATCTCTCTTCACGATCACGAGCGTCCGGTCGTCGTCAGGTCGTATGTCCCCAGTGAATCGCATCAGGGCTGTTTCGAGCGCCCGGGCGATGCCTGAGGGTTTCGTCCGCCGGTGTTCCAGGCAGAGTTCCTCCAGACGGTCCAGACCATACTGTTCGCCCCGACTATTCGTGCTCTCGGTAATTCCATCGGTGTAGAGCACCAGCGTGTCGCCCCGGCCGATGAACGTCTCCGACAGGCCGAAATCGACGTTGGGAAACAGTCCGAGGGGCAGGCCGGTTGAATGGAGTTGAGTTGTGGTCCCATCATCTCTTATGACGAGGCCTGGGAAATGGCCGGCGTTGGTGAATCGAAGGAATCCGAGGTCGGGTTCCAGGACCCCGAGAAAGGCCGTCGCGTATTTTTCCGGAGGTGTTCTTTCGTACAGCAGACGAGAAACCGTTGTGCAGATTGCTTCGGGTGGCCAACCATTTTCGATAGGGGAGGCGGCGAGAGACTCGAGGGCACCCATCAGCAATGAGGCGCCGACCCCCGCACCGGACACGTCGACAACCATCATCAGCACCTCGGCGCCGTTTTTGCGGGTGAGGACTTCGTAGTAGTCACCGGATACACCCTCAGAAGGTCGATTACCGGCGTGGAGGGCGTAACCTGGAATTGAAGGAAGTTCTGAGGGGAGCAGGGCCACCTGGATTCGTCTTGCCAGGTTGATTTCCCTCTGGTGCCGCCGATGTTCATTCTCCGACTCTGCCAGTTGCAGGTTTCGGACCCGCATGGCGGCGACGGAGGCCAGGGACGCGAGCAGTTCCATGTCATCTTCGGTAAAGGATCGCTTCTCGGCCGATGAACTGAGGGTGATCATGCCGAGGGGCTCGTCCGGTCCCAACATCGGCGCCGCAACCAGGCTCCTGACGCCGGCGTCGAGGAGGCTGTCGGCATCTCTGAAGCGGTCGTCGATGAAGGTGTCATCGGCCAGTACGACTTGCCTCTTGTTTATTACCACTTCGACCAGATGGCTCGATTGCAGGGAGGCCAGTTCGTCGTGTCGCATTGATCTGCTGGCGGCACAACTCAGGGCTCCGGACTTGTCCGAGAGGAAGATGGCCCCCCGTTCAGGATCGAGGTGAACGAAGACCCGGTCCAGGATCAGATCCAGCAGTTCACTGAGGGAAATCGGTCCGGTCAGGGCCTGGTGAACCTCGTTCAGGACCGTCAACCGCTGGGCCAGCCCACGAAGGTGGGCAATGTCGTCAATGCCGTCGTCGGTGCTTTGGGTGGCGAGAAATTCCTCGGCCGGCCGGATAAGGGGATCGCTTTCGGGGTCGGTGGACCGAGTCTTCGTTGGGTCTTTGAGCACCACCGTTGTGTCGCCGACTGAGATGACATCGCCGAAGCTGAGGGAGGTGTCTTCGGCTATCAAGTCCCCGTTGACGCGGGTGCCGTTGCGGGATCCGAGGTCTTTGACGGTCCAAATCTCTCCCTCGAGGGACAGTTCTGCGTGGGACCTGGAAAGAGACGGATCGGGAACCGAAATGTCCGCTCGAGACGAACGGCCGATAACCAGGAGTGGACGGTCGGTGGCCACCTCGAACCGAAGACTGTCCGGCGGAGAAACCAGGAGATGAACCATGTGCTGTACGCTCCCAGCCATTATCGCATACTCGTCAAAGAACAGAGTCCAGTTTCCAGTGTCGAGTATCCAGTATCAAGTATCGCGTCAGTGATACAGTGTTGCCTAATGTCGATGATGGCGCCGAAGAAAACCTCGTTGATGTCCCGATTGTGGCCTTTCGGACAGGCGGCTGCCGATAGCCTCGATCGAGGCGGGAAACCTCCTGAGACCCTTCGAATCGTCGTTATTTCACAGGACTCGGGGCTCTGCGACGAGTTGCGGGATGGATTGGCAAACCGGGGGCACGATTTCGTCTTCGCCAGAGATCATCAGTCAGGCCGGGACGAGGTCCGACGACTGTTGCCCGATCTGGTCATCGTTGACTGGCGACTGCCGGGAGAGGCGGGGAAGAAGATCACACGGTCGGTCAGGAGGGGTGTTGATGCACCGGCTGCACGCGTGATGGCCATAGTGCCCCGGAGCGTCCCGGGCATGATTGCCGACATTCTCGCCGCCGGCTGTGACGACTTCCTGACCATGCCGTTTGATCTCCGCGAAGTCCACGCGAGAATTCACATGCTCGTGACGAGGCCGCAAACGGCCGGTGATCTGCGGGACTCCTTGACCGGACTGGTCGCGCGCACCGTTCTGTTGGAGAAGATGGAAGAAGCCTTTGCCCGCTCTCGGCGGAATCCCGACTCGGGTTTGGCCGTGTTGCACTGTGACATAGACCGCTTCAAAAACGTCAATGACGGCCTGGGTCATTCGATGGGAGACCGGCTGTTGTGTGCAGTAGCTCAGCGGTTGGAGCGGTTGGCCAGGCCGACGGATACTGTGTCGAGATTGGTCGGCGACGAGTTTGTCGTTGTCGTCGAGGATCTC
>JAUWTC010000337.1 GCA_030609785.1 Holophagae bacterium | reverse complement strand
GAGGGCGCGGACATCGTTATCACCGGACGGTGCACCGACCCAGGCCTGGTATTGGCGCCGGTGCTCCACGAATTCAAGTGGTCGGGGTGGGACCGCATCGCCTGTGGGACCGTAGCGGGACACATCTTGGAGTGCGGTGCCCAAAGCACCGGCGGTAACTTCACGCGGTGGTGGGAGGTCCCGGACATGGCGGGTATCGGCTATCCCATCGCCGAGGTCAGTGAGGACGGCGGGCTGGTCATCACCAAGCACGACGGCACCGGAGGCATGGTGACGGTCGACACAGTGGCCGAGCAACTCCTGTATGAGATGGGCAGGCCGGACAACTACATCACCCCCGACTGCATCGTCGATTTCACGTCGATCAAGATTGCCCAGGACGGAGTCGACCGGGTCAGAGTGTCGAACGTCAAAGGAGCAACCCCGACCGAGACTCTCAAGGTCTCGATCTCGTACCTGGCGGGATACAAGGCCACCGGGCAGCTGGTCGTATCGGGACCCGATGCGTTGGCCAAGGCCCGGCTGTGCGCTCAAGTGGTCTGGGACCGATTGGCGATGAGTGGCTGTCATTTTGACGATACCCATGAAGAGTATCTGGGAGTGGGCGTCGTCCACGAGGGTATTGTTCCACCGGCCGAACAGGCGCCGGAAGTGGTGTTACGCCTGGGCGTCAAGGATACCGACCGTGCCAAGGTCGATCGATTCGGCAAGGAGATCGCACCCCTGGTGACCTCGGGTCCCCCGGGAGTGACCGGTTTCGCCGGCGGACGGCCCAAGGCCCAGGAGATCGTTGCCTATTGGCCGGCGTTGATCGACCGGAACCTGGTGACGGCCGAGGTCTCCGTCGTGGAGGTGGGATGATGAGGGTTAGTCTGTCGAGACTGGCCCACGCTCGGTCGGGAGACAAGGGCGACGGGTCTAACATCGGCCTGATCGCCTACACAGAAAAGGGTTACCAACTTCTGCGGGAGACTGTGACACCCGAGGCGGTCAAGGCGCACTTTTCGGCGATCTGCAAGGGTTCGGTGGACCGGTACGAGGTGCCCAATCTCCGGGCCTTGAACTTCATCCTGCACGACAGCCTCGGGGGGGGCGGTACCGAATCGGTGATCTCCGACGCTCAAGGGAAGACCCACGGCCAGGGACTGTTGTTGATGGAGATTGACGTCCCGGACGATTTCGAACTCGAATAGGATGAAATCGGACCGACCGTGAAGCGTCTGATCATCGCCGATCCCCATGTTGGAACGCGCGAGGGTGACACCGAGGCGATGGTCGCCCTGCTCGACCGCGCTGAACGTGACGGCGTCGGTGAGGTTCTTTATCTTGGAGATACCTTTCAATACCTGATCGGGATGTCGAAATTCTGGACCGCAAGCATCGAAATGGTGCTTGAGGCCTGGGACGGCTTCAGGTCTCGAGGTGGGACCATCCGTCTCATCGAGGGCAATCGGGATTTCTTCCTCGATGAGGAGGATCTGGAACCCCGGATCGACCAGAGTGCCTTGTCTCTCGAATTTTCAGCTGGTGATGTCACGTTTCGGCTGGTCCACGGCGACAAGGTTAACCAGAGGGATTGGCAGTATCTCTTTTGGTCACGTCTCTCAAAGTGCCTGCCGGCCCGGTTGTGGGCTCGGTGGTTGCCCCGGTGCTTCGCCGTCGTAATCGTTCGAAAGATGGAGGCCCACCTGGCTAAAACCAATCGGAAGTTCCGGTATAAAAAGCCCGTCGAAGCCCTCCAAGAGGAGGCTTTGTCGGCTTTTCGGCGAGGTGTAGATGTGCAGCTCTTCGGTCACTTCCATACGTTGTGGACCTTTTCTGATGGAGAGAAAACAGCGATGGTCGTTCCCGCATGGCTCGAGACTCGCCAGGCCCTGCTCATAGAAGAAACTGGTCGATGGCACGGTGTCGACGAGCATCTACTGCGGGCCGATTTCACTGAGGCGGAGGTGGCCGGTGGCTGAAGCGCCCGGTCGGCTGCCGGGTCCGTCCGGGGTCTTGGCGGGCCGTCTGCCGGTTCCTCCGTCCAAAAGTCTGACAAACCGCGCCCTGATTGCTGCCGCCGTCGCGGGCGGAGGCATGATTGTAGATCCCCTGGACTGTGAGGATACGCGCCTTTTGGCGACGGCCCTGGAGACGGCAGGGTGGTCGGTGGAGTGGAGGGGACGGGCGATCACCGTCGGTCCGATGACGCCGGTGGAGTCCTTGGTCAGGGTCGACCTCGGGAACTCCGGGACCGGAGCCCGGTTGCTTCTGGCTCTCCTGGCCTCGGTCCCCGGTCACTTTATCGTTGACGGCAGCCCGAGGCTGCGCGAGAGGCCGATGGAGCCGCTGATCAAGACCTTGCGTGCCCTCGGCTCCCGGGTTGAAGCCTCGGGGAACTGGAAACTTCCGGTGTCGGTTGAGGGTCGAGTGCTCCCCGGGGGTCAGGTAGATATTCGGCCGGGAGTTTCCTCCCAGTTCGTTACAGCGCTTCTGATGGCGGCGCCGTTGTTCCACGAAGGCTTGGTCCTCCGAGTTGCCGGTCCACTGCCCTCCGAACCCTACCTCGACCTGACATTCCGGGTTCTGGGCGAGTTTGGGGCGGAGGTGGAGCGCTCCTCAGACAACAGGGAGTGGAGGGTCGCCGGTGGTGGCCTGAGGCGAGTCAGGTGGAATGTTGAGGGAGACTGGTCCGCCGCGGCCTTTCCGATCGCCGCCGCTGCGGTTGCCGGTGGATGGGTCGCGGTGCCCGGCCTCGATCGGGATAGTGCTCAGGGAGACCGAGTCATCTGCGATATTCTGGCCGATGCCGGAATGGTTTTCGAGTGGTTCGGCGATCGTCTCGTGGCCAAGGGGCCGGTGACGAAGCCGGTTTTCGCGGACCTTGGGGCCAGGCCGGATGCTTTTCCGGCCTTGGCGGCGGTCGCCGCCTGTCGAGTACCGGGCTCAAGACTCAGCGGGCTCGGGAATCTGTTGCACAAGGAGAGCAGTCGGTTGGAGGTGATGGCGTCCAACCTGCGGCGCCTTGGCGCGATCGTGGCGGTCGGCGACGAGACCTTTGAGGTCGAAAAGACGATCGATCGGAAGGAGAACTCTCTTCGGTCCGTACGGGCGGTCGACGACCACCGGGTGGCGATGGCCATGGCGGTGACGGCCCTTGAAGCCGGTCCGTTGGAGTTGGACGTGCCCTCGTGCGTCGCCAAGTCGTTTCCGGACTTCTGGGGCCGGTGGAGTGATCTTCTGTTGGGGTCGGGCCGTTCGGACTGATGGCTCGAATTCCGATCCCCCGTGGTCTGCTGCTGGATAATCCGGTCTTCCCGGTTGCCATCAGTGGGCCGGGGGGCATCGAATGCGATTTGGAGGGGACGGTCGCCATTCGGTCTTTGGCCCTTCCGGAACGGCGCCGGGTCGCGGTCCAGTTGATGGCAGGGGCCGCCTTGGCGGCAGAGTTTGACCTGTGGCCCGGTCGGGCGGGATTGCGGCGCGCTCGGGCCAGGCGGTCCTCCGGCGGGTGCCGGGCGGTCTTCGGAGCCTTCCCAATGCCCCTGGCGGCTGTCCACGCTCGCCTGGGCGGTGGGGACGCCGCCCTGGAGGTCACCCGGAACGCAGTCCTTGAGGCAATTGCCGAGGTCAGCAGACTCGACACTGAAGACCTCCGCCCGGGAAACGGCCTGGGCTTCTTTCTGGAAGGCGCTCTGCGGCATTCTCCGGTCCTGCAGGAGCGTCCGGTGGATCAAATTGTGGCTCGGTGTCTTTGGGCCTACCAGTGGGATCTCCCGAGCCCGCCCGATGAGGGTGAGATCGTCTTTTGGAAGATCCCCGACCCGGTTCTTGCACGGCGACTGGGTGGGGCGATGTGGGCGGCGCTTCAGCGCGATGGCCGATCGGCACTCCTGGCTCACAGTGGGGCCTCGATCAGCGCCGACGGTTCCGAGAGGGTCCTGGTCATGGTTGGGCGACACTCGGACGAGGTGTTGGCTGGAGTTGATGCCTGGGCCGGGCGCCAGGGGCGGGCGGCCGTGGTTATCGGGGATTTTCCGCCGGGCTGGGACCCGCCTGCGCCGCCGATGGG
>JAUWTC010000432.1 GCA_030609785.1 Holophagae bacterium | reverse complement strand
GTTTTCTCGCAAAGGCGCAAAGGGCGCAAAGGAAGACAGGGTTATATTTTTTCTTAATCTTAGCGATCTTTGCGAGAGAATTGTGTTTGCCGCCTCGTCCTACAGGGAATGCCCCAGGGACTCCCCGGTTCTGACCAGTATTTCCATGCCCTTGGCGCTGTGATCGATCAGATCCTGGTTGATCTTGAATCGGCCGGGGCCGAACACCAGTACCAGGGTGGAGGCCCCGTAGCGAAAATAGCCCTTCTCGTCCATCTTTCGAAATGGACCTTCGCCGTGGGTGTCGATGATGCCGCCGACCCCGAAGGCGCCGACCTCGACGAAGGCTGCCGGGCCGAAGGTGTCGAGTGATAGGCGGGTGACGACTCGGCGGTTCTCGGTGAAAATTGGGATGCCGGCGGCGACAGCCACGGGGTTGACCGAGTCGTAGCGGCCGGAAATGTCAATGGAGTCGACTGTCTGACCGTCGGCCGGAAAGTGATAGCGATGGTAGTCCGCCGGGCAAAGGCGGAAGATCAAAACGGCGCCGCCTCGAAAACCTGCCGTTTCGTCCGGGGTGGCTTTCAGCAGGTCCTCAACCCGGAAACGCGCGCCCTTGACTGGAATCGCCGTCGATTCGTCGAGTTTGGGGATGACAGTCAACCGGCAGTCTGCAGGCGAAGAGAGAACCTGAGGATCAGAATCGAAGGGCCGGGCGCCCGGCTTGAGCCGGCGGACAAACCACTGGTTGAACGTCTGAAAACCTCCAATGGGTTCTTCGAAGTCATCCATGTTGATGTTCAGCCGTTCGACGACGCTTTCGATCCTGCGCTTGGACCAGGCGGTGTCGCTGTACCACCCCAACAGACGGCTAAGGGCGCCCGTCTTCAAAAAAGTCGATCGAACGAGAGGACTCAGGGCGCTTTCGTAGGCAAGGCCGAGAAGCCCGCCACCCAAAACGGGTTCTTCCACGACCCCCCCGCCCCGCCGATCGTAGATTTCGACCTTCATCAGTTACCGGCCTTCGGATGTTCCGACAAGGGGATTTCCGGGCTGGGTCCACCGATCAGGGGACCCGGTACGATCGGGGGCTCGAAGGCGGCCATGGGGGGAGGATAGCAGGAGAGGGGGAGGTGAACGTCCAACGTCGAACGCTCAACGTCGAACGTTGAATCTCGCGCCCGAGTGCGGATGGTGTTGGGTCGGTGGCGGTCGAGTCTCAACGAACGATGAACGCCCTTGGTTTCTGCACGTAACACATACGACACTATCGGTACCGACCGTTGTCGTCGAAATAGCTGGTGACCCCAAACGCGTACTTCGAAGTTGAACGTTGAACGTTGGACGTTGGACGTTCACCCATGCAGAAACCTATCAAGCACCAACAGCGACCAGATCTGTTCGCCGCCCAGGTGGCTGACTTTCGGCCGACGGATGATGTCGGCTTGGGCGAGACGGTCCAGTGCGTCTCGGAATATCTCGGGCGATGACCGAACCCAGCGGCGGATCGGCAGGTTGAAGCCGATCTTTGGTCTATCGAGGTGGCCTGGCGGCAGACGGTCTCCCATCAAGGAACGGAGGATCAACTTGCCCTTGGTGCCGTCGGTGCTGCGGAGAAGGTCTGGGTGGAGGGACAGGGCGAATTCGACAAGGCGATGATCGAGCAACGGCGGTCGGATCTCCAGCGAATGGGCCATGCCTGCGCGGTCGACCTTGGTCAGCAGGGTGTCCGGCAAGTAGGTGTGGAGGTCCAGCCATCGGGCCTGCTGCAGCGGTTCCAAATCTTCCCGCCAGTGTTGCCGGAAATACCAGAGATCGTCTCTGTCGCCGCCTGAGAGGCGCGGCGAGAGGATGGCCCGTTTTTGTCGGCGGGTGAAGGAGGAGGAGAATTCGGCATATCGTTCGAATCCGGTCAGGCCCCGCCGTTCGAGTGAACGCCCGGTGTCGGTCAAGGGTGGAACCAAACGGGCGAGGATCCGGGTGAGGGTCGTCAGGCGCTGTCTGCCGAGGAGGCCATGGCGTTTGTAACCCAGGAACAACTCGTCGCCGCCCTCACCGGTCAGGGCGACGGTGACGTGGGGTCGGGCGATCTTAGAGACCGTGTATGTGGCCCATGCGCCGCTGTCCGCCATCGGCTCGTCGAAGAGCCGGGGCATGGCGTCAAGGGCGGCGTCGAGGCTTGGGGCTCCGGTGTAATGCTCGATGTGGCGGGTGTCCAGGTGGCGCGCAACCTGAAGGGCTGCCGGCGCCTCATTGCGGTGGGGAACCTCGGAACCCAGAGTGATGGTCAGGGGCTTTTCGAGGTAGCAGGCGGTCATCGCCGAATCGATCCCGCCCGAGAGAAAGACGCCAACCGGGACATCGGCGATACTGTGTTCCGGTATGACCCGGCCCAACAGTTCATCCAGTTGCTCGATCGCCTGGCCGGCATCGTCAATTGTCTCCTCGGCGGATGGTGTCCAGTAGGGCGTGATCGTCGTTCGCCCGTCCTCCCACACCAGCGTGTGAGCCGGGGGCAGTTTGTGGATTCCCGAGAAGACCGTGTTGGGTGTCGGGATGTAGCGATAGGTCAGATAGTCACTGATGGCCGTGTCTTCGATCGATGGCCGGCCCAGTTCCAGGAGACTCTTCAGTTCCGAGGCGAAGGCCAGACCGTCTGGGGTTTTGCGATAAAAGAACGGTTTGATCCCCAGACGATCCCGGGCGGCAAAAAGCCGGCGCCTGCGCTCGTCCCAGATGGCGAAGGAAAACATACCTCTGAGGTGCGAGACACAGGCGTCTCCGTAATGACCAAAAAGGTGCAGAAGAACCTCGGTGTCGGTATTGGAGAAGAAAGGGCCCTCGAGTTGGTTTCTCAATTCTCGGAAATTGTAGAT
>JAUWTC010000384.1 GCA_030609785.1 Holophagae bacterium | reverse complement strand
AGGACAACATCGAGAGTCATGACATCCCGACCCAGCCACAGAACCACGACCGCCAACAGGGTTGCGGCGGCGGCAACGGGTTGGGTGACTGTAGGGGTGATTGGGCTTTGCTTCACCGATTGAGTATAGCTGGGTGTTGTTTTCCCGAGCCCGAGCCCGGGTTTCCTCTGGCATCAGGTCCAACCCCGGCCTTCTGGAGCGCCTTCGGCACTCCAGCTCGGCGCATTTTCCGGAGGGGCGACAATGTCAAAACCGGAAGGGCACCGCCCCTCCGGAAAACGACCTCGACGGCCTACGGCGTTGGCCGAGACTCGATCGCTGGCGCGCTCGCCGAGGGGAGCCCGGTCAGGCATTCTTCGCAACGACGCCGGTTCTGGAAAGAATGCCGGATGAAGAAGGCCTGACCCCGCACCCCCGTTTGAGAGGGCGCTGTCCCGGGATTCTGTGATCCGTCCCCGGCCTTCGGGACCGCCTTTCGGCGTCCCCGCTCGGCGCATTTCCCTCAAGGGCAGCAGGGCTGGGACTGGGAAGATATCGCCCTTGAGGGAAATGGCCTCGGCGGCCTACGGCGTTGGCCGAGACTCGTTCGCCGAGGCTCCCGCCGTGGATTGCCACTCATGCCTTTTCCCGCATCTTCACCGTCATCGGGAGGCCTGCGCAGGGAGAAAGGCATGAATGGCACGTCCCGTCGGAGAGGGGCGCTCTGTTAATTTGGCTGTAGGGGCGCATCTTCGTATGGATGCCGGGTCCGCACTCCCAGCTTCATTTGCCTCCCCCCACCCTTTCATCCCCCAGTTATCCGTTGAGAATTGCTCAGCATGGGTTAAGATCCATTATCAAGATCTAAGCCCGGCCCGAGCCGGGAAAACAGGAGGATCCAATGACCGACGAGACCAATCAAGGCGCCACCCCACCGCCCCCACCGGAAACACCCGCAACACCACCGCCGCCACCGGAACCGCCGGCACAGCCGGCTCCAGAGCCGTCGACGGCCTCCGCCGGCGACAACCGCACCATCATGATCGTTCTTTCGTACCTGTGGCTCCTGGCATTGATTCCTCTGCTCGTGGAAAAAAACGATGCCGAGGTGCAATGGCATGCGAAGCACGGACTCGTTCTGACCGCGGCCGAATTCGTGCTGTTTGTCGGTTTGCAGATCGTGACGATGATCCTTGGCGCCATTAGCGGCGGTCTGGGCTGCCTCATCGGCCTCCTTTTCCCGGTGCTTGCTTTGGGAATTCTCGTTCTTCACGTCGTCTGTATCCTCAAGGGGCTCAAGGGCGAACGATTCATCGTACCCAAGGTGAGTGAATTCGCCGATCGGTTTTAACCCCTAAACCCAGGCAGAGTATGCGGCGGCGATTCTTGATCTTGTTGATCTGCGGAATCGCCGCCTTGGCTCTGTTCACCGACATCAGTCGGCAGGCACCCGAGCAATTGAGCTGCCGATTGTTGATCGGGGGGATCCATATCTACCAAGGGGTTTTCTCCGGGGCGTTCGAGTGGATGGGTATTGAGTGCCGTTTCGAACCGACATGCAGCCGATATGCAGAGACCTCCCTGAAGAACCTCGGACTCATAGCCGGCACAACGGCTTCGATAAAGCGTCTCTTGCGGTGTGGCCCGTGGACCCCAAGGGGAACTTTCGACCCACCACCGGCTCCAAGTTCGGTTGACCCCGTTGCATCCGAGGCGATCCCACCGTATGCTCTCCCGCCGGCGGGTGCCGGCAGTAACCGGTGACACCCCCCTCGGAGGTCCTCAGTCGTGTTTCTCTTTCAACATCTGACGCCGGAGCGCGTGCTGATCGACCCGGTTGTCACCGGGAGGGATCAGCTTTTCCGTCTTTTTGGCGAAAGGTTCGAAGACCTTGGCCTGGTGCCGTCCGGAGCTGTAGTCGAGCAATCGTTGAAAGAGCGGGAGGCGATTCTCTCCACCGGGATCGGTGAAGGCTGGGGCATCCCCCACGCCCAGATTCCGGGCGCCGGCCGATTGTTGATGGCGGTGTCGGTCCATCCACGAGGCCTCACTTACCCTGCCGTGGATCAGGTGCCTATTCAGTTGGTGTTCTGCCTGATCGGTGACTCAAAGACGGCGGCCGACCACCTTGCAGGCCTGGCCCGTTTGGCCCGTTTGGCCCGTCAGGCAGAGGCCCTGGAGCGCCTTGTGAAGGCGCCCTCGTCTGAGGCGTTCATCGGTGTACTGAAGGCTATCGAAGAGGGTTGAAATCTCGATCCCCGGCCAGCCAGTCGCGGTCGATGGATTTGTAGGGGCGGGTCCCCGTGCCCGCCCGTTGGCTCTGCTGGAACACACGATTTCATGATAAAGCCGGGTCGTAAATGCCTGCGCCGTCGCTGTATCCGCCCCGGTCTCTGCCGCTAATCCTGAACCTGCCAACTGACGCGGTCCACTGTCGCTGTCGCTAAATCGAACCCCGAATTTGGGCTCGGGCGGGCACGGGGACCCGCCCCTACAATGCCGTTCATTCCGGCTTCGGCGTTTCTACTCCACCGGCATCTTGCCGCCGTAAATGAGCAGTTGGGGGAAGGTGCCGTTGCAGCCATCCTCTTCAGCCGGGAAGTCGGAGCCCACTGCGTCGATAGTCCCGGTGATGTAGAGGTTGTCCCTGATTTCGAGGGCAACCGTATAGGTCAGGACGCCGAGGCCGTGGATACTGTGGTCATCGGAAAAGGTGACGCCGTCTTCCAGGTCCTCCAGCGAGGTAGGCATCGCCAGACCCCAGCCGAACAGGAACTGCCAGGTACATTCGGAGTCTCCTGATCCGTCCACCTTGTCCCAGTTGGTGTAGGTGCCGTCCAGGGCCTCAACCGCACCGCCCTCGACCACCAGGTTGCCGCCGGTCGAATAGCTCAGGCTGTCGTAGATTGCGAACTGGTAGATGCCGTTGACGTCGGTCGCGCCCGACGACGACACCGAGCCCTCGAGGGTCGTCGGGTCAGAGGACGCGCTGTCGACCTTGGAGGCGCCGACGACGCCCGATCCGTCCGTCACGGTGACTCTCAGTGTCCCGTCGTCGAAATCACCGCTGGCCATCAGTTGATCGATGCGCTTGAGGAAGGGCATCCAGGCCTGAAGGATTTTGGTTTTGGTGGCGATCTCGGTGCCGTCCGGAGCAACGAGGACCATGTCCAAGGTGGCCCCGTCCGGTCCGGCACAGGCATAGACATTGGTGCGGAACTGCGAGTTGGAGCTGAGGCCGACGACGTCCGTCCGTCCGCCGGATGCGGTGGCCAGGCCGATCGGTGTGCCCTCGAAACCCTGGCCGAAGGTCTCGGCGCCGTCCGAGCTGTAGATGCGCGAATTGACGACGACCTCGGTGTCCGCCGTCACCCGGAAGGCGCCGTCCCCGGTGGAAAGACCAAATTCTTCCAGGATGACATCGGGCAGCGTCTAGGTTTCACCGGGCCCGACCGTGTAGGTCAGGTCCACCGGGTCGGGGT
>JAUWTC010000310.1 GCA_030609785.1 Holophagae bacterium | reverse complement strand
CTGGCCCATCGGGACGTCAAGGAGGTCCATACCTCCGCCGGCAAGATCACCAGCCGGTTCTCGAAGATTGAAAAGGTTGAACTGGAAGAGGGTGAACAGGGGTCAGCGGGTCTGCTGACGGACTCCGAGGACTGATGAAACGAATCTGGAGTAGCCGAGTCCAGGAGGTGGCCAACCGGCCCCGGCGGGAGGGTTTCAGTAATTGCCTGTTGGCGATAAGCCCGACGCCTCTGCCTTCGAAGTTGGACGTTGGACGTTGGACGTTGGACGTTTTCACCCTGAACCCTGATCCCTGTCCCCTGTTCCCTGCGATTGTTGACAAGTTCGGGCTCAGTCGAGGGCGTGTGTTCGCCATCGTTGGCGTGATTTTGGTCGTTGCACTGCTGGGTTGTGGTACCGAAGACTCGGCGCCTGCTGGGGTTGCTCCGCCCCCTGAACGCATCGTCTCGATGTCCCCGGCCTTGACCGAGACGCTGTTTGCACTGGGGGTGGGAGACAGGGTCGTCGGCGTGACTCGGTTTTGCCTCTTCCCCGAAGAGACGCTCGAGATTCCGAAGGTCGGTGGATACCTGGACCCCAACTGGGAGGCAATCGTCGCCCTGGAGCCCGATCTGGTCGTGCTGATGGAAAGCCATGCCGGCGCCGAAAGTCGTTTGTCTGGGTTGGGCATTCGAACCGTACGGGTCAACCAGCAAAATGTGGCCGACATCCTGGCATCCTTTCAGCAACTGGCTGATGTGTGCGGCGTTCCGGATAGGGGTGAGGCGTTGCGGGCGGAGGTTGAGCAGAGTCTCGAACGCATTCGTTTGACGGTGGAGGGGCGTTCCGAACCCCGAGTCATCGTATCTGTCGGCCGGGAGCCGGGTTCGGGACGTCTGACCACTGTATGGGCCGCAGGACCGGGCACATTTTTGGACGACGCTCTGAAGCTTGCCGGCGGAATCAACGTCGTTCCAGGGGGTGTAGTCGGCGCCTATCCGGAAATTACGACCGAGGGTCTTCTTCACCTGGACCCCGACGACATTCTTGATGTGATCCCGGAGTTGGAAACCAGCGGTATTGCCGCCGATGCAGCCCTTGCCGACTGGCAGAGTATGGAAGCGGTTCGTGCCGTCCGTGAGGAGCGGGTTCACGTCTTAGGCCGGCATTGTCTGTCCATTCCCGGGCCCCGGGTCGCCGAGGTCGTGGAGGCCTTCGCCAGAGCTTTGCACCCGGAGGTTGAGTGGTGGTAGGGGGACGACCGGAGGTGTTTCGCCTCAGCGGAATAGGTGTCCAACTCAACGGCGCCAGGCTGCTCGATGACATCACCTTCGAACTCGGTGGAGGCGAATTTCTGACCGTCGTAGGGCCTAACGGCGCCGGCAAGACAACTCTGCTTCGGGTCCTGGACCGGCTGATCAAGCCGACCGCCGGGACCATCATGCTCGAGGGAGTGGACCTGACACTGTTTGACCGACGCCAGCTGGCAAGGACCGTCAGCTTTGTACCTCAGGCAGATCTTGGGGGCGCAGACTTCACCGTCCGGTCGTTCGTCGAGATGGGTCGGTATCCGTACCTCGGTCCCTGGGAACCGCTGGGTCGGACGGACCTTGAAGCCGTTGAACAGGCGATGGCAACCACTGAGGTGTCGCATCTCGGAGATCGGCATGCACATCCTTCCGTGGGCCGCTGTATTTGAGCCCTTCAGCCGAGAGCCGGCCGCGGTGATCTTGTGGCACATTCGTATCCCGCGAGTGCTGGTGGCGTTTGTCGGAGGTGCCGGCTTGGCCTTGGGTGGTGCGGCGTTCCAGGCGATGTTTCGGAACCCCTTGGCGACGCCCTACACCCTGGGAGTGGCCAGTGGTGCTGCTCTGGGCGTGGCTTTTGTCACACGGATCGGCCTCTTGATGATCCCAGGGGGAACCTGGTTCGTTCCTGCCGCTGCATTTGCCGGATCGCTGCTGGCGGTCGCCGTGGTGTGGGGTGTTGCGCGATTGAGGCCGGATTTTTCGACCACGGTGCTCCTGCTGGCGGGCGTCGCGATGACCTTCTTTTTCTCCAGCCTGATCCTGTTCCTGCAGTACACCGCCAATCTTGGAGATTCCTTCAGAATCGTCAGGTGGCTGATGGGGGGGCTGGGCGAGGCCAGGTGGGAAGCACTTGCGGTCATGGTTCCTGCTGTTGTGGTCGGCGCCCTGGTGGTTGGGTGGAGGGCTCGTGACCTCGATCTCTTGATGGTTGATTCCGAAATTGCTGCGGGGCGAGGAGTTGACGTCGTCCGGACACGAGCGGCGATTTTTCTGGGCACCTCGCTTGTGGTTGCTGCAGTTGTGTCGGTATGCGGCCCGATCGGTTTCGTGGGAATGATGGCGCCCCACATCTGCCGCCTTCTGGTCGGGGGCCATCACCGGGTGCTCCTTCCGGTGTCGATGGTCTTCGGCGGGACCTTCCTGGTTGCCTGCGATACCGTCGCCAGGACGATATTGGCGCCGGTCGAACTCCCGGTCGGCGTCATAACGGCATTCCTGGGAGGGCCTTTTTTCTTGTGGCTCTTGGTCCGACACAGGGCCGTTTTTCGCCATTGATGGCCTTTTTACCCGACCTTCTCACCAATGTCCGGCTGCAGGGCGCAATACACAACGACCTTCGCCGCTTTCTCGATTCACTCGCTCCAGCCCACGCTGATCGCTTCGCAATTTCCACGGCTTCGCCGTGACCGCCCTTTGGGCGGTGCGCGATGTCCCTACGTACCGCAAGTATGCCTTCGCTCGCTCATCTTGCGAGATCGCCGAATCTCATTGTGTCTTGCGCCCTTCGCTTCGAAAATTGGTGAGAAGGTCGGGCTGATGGTGTAATGTAGGTCCATGACGGAAAACAAGGGACGAATTCTCTTTACCGGGATGGCTGCCGAAACGGCGGGTCGATACGAACCCGGCCTGCTCGATGCTGGTTTTGAGGTGGTATTGGAAAGTGATGCCGGTCGCGCTGTCTCTCACCTGAAGGGGGAGGGATTTCAGGCCATCGTGTCGGGCTATCCGCTGGCGACCGGCCAGTTGGGCGGGATCCTGGATATTATGAGGGCCAAGGATAGTCCCAATTACGGGACTGGTCTGGTCCTCCTGGCGCGACGGGACAGGCTCCGGGCCGCGGCGGGTCTGGTTGGACGTGGTGTCAATAAGGCCTTGTCCCTCGAAGAAGGACCTGTAGTGTTGAGGATCGTCCTCGAACGACTGGTCGAGGTCGCTCAACCTATGGCTCTGAGGTTGCCGTTGGCCATCGAGGTGTCTGCTATTGCGGGTAGGCAACACCACGAGTGGACGACCGACAACCTCTCGGGCAGCGGTATGTTGATTGGCACTCCGGACCCACCCAAGGTCGGCGATGCGTTTCGATTTTCTCTGGTGCTTCCGGATGGGGATGTCCAGGGTGACGCCGTGGTCGTCCGCCACACCTTTGAGGGACGGGAGCCGGTGAGTGGGTTCGGGGCACGGTTTCTCTTTTTCCAGGATGCCGGACAGACTCGTCTTCTTCAATTTCTCCGTGAGGCGGGCAAGGATGGGAAACTCGAAACTTGATTCTGGATACTTGAAACTGCTTCGGCCCATTTGTCACTGAAAACTCAACAACTGGAAATCGAGTTTCCAGTTTCCAGGATCAAGTATCCAAATCATTCCCTATTCCTGGGTCCTCGGTTTTGACCCGATTTTCTTTAATGCACATTTATGCCCCATTTATGCTATCCTGGGTTCAGGAGGCAAGGATGTATACCAGGCAGCACCCCGAGACGGTAACGGCAACCATCCCAACCGCGGCGGTCGAGCCCGTTTTGCCGGCACGCCGGACACAATGGCCGCCGGAGGCACGAGAGGCATTCAGCGGAGTCCTGCGTGACCTCAACGCGTGGTGCCGGGAGAACGACTGTCCGATGACCCTCAATGGCTCAACGGCCGAAGAGGCCGTCCGACGGACATGGGGCGCAGTGCGTCCATATGCCTAAAAGGCTTTGGAACTGACGCCGGTGTACCAAAGACCCTGGATTGTCAGCCCTGGACGTGTAGGGACAGACAGCTGACAATCGCCCGGACAAGCCGGAATCTCATTGGTTCCAGCTTTGCCGGGTCAGGACGTCGTTTCGCCGGCAGGCGCCTCGATCCAGAACCATCCCCGCAGATCACCCTCGGCAAATCCCGTTGCTGCATCGTCGGGATACTGCTCGGCCAGGGCGGCTTGAATGGCCACGTCAATCTCTTCAGGGGCGCCGTGGCACATCTGGCACTCTGCTTTGAGGCGAATGGGCAACAGGGCCCCGAATTCACCGTTCGGACCGGCGAGGTAGG
>JAUWTC010000035.1 GCA_030609785.1 Holophagae bacterium | reverse complement strand
GTACAAGAACAAGGGCGTGCAACCCTTGATGGATGCCGTCATCGCGCTCCTGCCCTGTCCGGATGACATTCCGATCGAGGCTGTCGACCTGGATGACGACAACGCTCCGGTCGAGCTGGTGTCCGACGCGAGTAAGCAGACGGTGGCCTATGTCTTTAAGCTGGACGAGGGCCGCTACGGTCAGCTGACCTTCATCCGGGTCTATCAGGGCACCTTGAGCAAGGGTGACACCGTTTGGCAGACCCGCACGGGCAAGAAGATCAAGATCGGCCGCCTGGTCCGCATGCACGCCGACAAGATGGAAGACATCGTGACGGGGGAGGCCGGCGATATCGTTGGTCTGTTCGGCATCGACTGCCACACGGGCGACACCTTCGTTGGTGAGGGTCCGCGGCTTGCCATGACTTCGATGTACGTGCCCGAACCGGTGATTTCGTTGTCGGTGACGCCGATCGATTCCAAGGCTCAGACCAACATGGGCAAGGCCCTGTCGCGCTTTACCAAGGAAGATCCGACCTTCCGGGTCGGCCTCGACCAGGAGAGCGGTGAGACGATCGTCTCCGGCATGGGCGAACTGCACCTCGAGGTCTATATCGAGCGCATGCGGCGTGAGTACAACGCCGAGGTCGAGACCGGGGCGCCTCAGGTCGCCTACCGTGAGGCACTCAGCCGACGGGCGGACTTCGACTATATCCACAAGAAGCAAACCGGTGGCTCCGGTCAGTACGCCAAGGTTGTCGGTTACCTCGAACCATGGGACGAGGGCGACTACGAGTTCGCCAATGAAGTCCGGGGCGGCAGGATTCCGACGGAGTACATCGGCGCCTGTGACAAGGGTTTCAAGAGTGCCCTGCCCAAGGGTGGTTTGATTGGATTCCCGATCGTTGGAGTGCGCGCGGTCCTGGAGGACGGCAATTCCCACGCGGTTGATTCGTCCGACATGGCCTTCCAGATCGCCAGCCTCGCGGCGTTCAAGGAGGCCTATAAAAGGGCCAAGCCGCGCATCCTCGAGCCCGTCATGCGGGTCTCCGTTGAGGGGCCGGCGGAGTTCCAGGGCGCCATCTACCGCTCCTTGATGCAGCGTCGCGGCGTCATCGCCGGATCCGCAGACGACGGTGGGTTCACCCGGGTGGACGGAGACGTGCCCCTGGCAGAGATGTTCGGCTACTCGACCGATCTGAGGTCGGCAACCCAGGGCAAGGCCGAATTCACCATGGAATTTTCGAGGTACGCCCCGGTGCCGCGTGAGGTGTCCGAGGAGCTGCTCAAAGAGTACGGCTCCAAGAAAGGCCAGGAGGACGAATCATGACAAATCTGATGTTTGGATTGCGGCGATCCCCGAGGACCCTGCTTGAGCGTGACGGTCACCCCGGCCCCGGCCCCGGCAAGCTGGCCCTGGTCCTGGGTCGAGCCGGCGTCGGCAAGACTGCCTTTATCGTGGGTATCGGGATCGATGCCCTCCTCTCGGGCCAGAAGGTGCTCCACATCTCGCTGGAGCGGAGCGTAGACAAGGTTCGGACCTGGTACGACGATCTGCTGATGGAGATGCTCCGGCGTGAGAAGAAACTGGAGCACTGGGCGGCCATTCAACTCGAGGTTGAGCGGCATCGCCATATCCATACCTACGGCGGTGGCTCCTTCTCGATTGACCGCTTTCGGCAGGCGTTGGATCTCTTGCGATCGGCCATGGATTTCACGCCCGATGTCGTCATTCTCGACCGTCTGGACTCCGCCGAACTGAAACCCAAGACGATCGAGGCTCTCCGTGCTATTGCCGGGGAAGTCGGCGCTGAGATGTGGATGGCCTTCAGGACCCACCGTGATGATCCGAAGCCCGAGCCCGGGCATCTTCCGGCCGGCGCTCAGAGCTTCGAGGATTTTGTGGACCTCGCCTTCAGCCTGGATCCCCACGACAACCGCATTCGGCTCCACGTGATCAAGGATCAGGACCAAGTGATCGACAAGGACCTCAACATCCTGCTCAATCCGAAAACGCTGCTCCTGAAATCGGGAGTGAAGCGGTAAAGAAGCGATCAGCTCTCAGTACCTGGAAATTCAAGAGCGCCCTCTTGGACGGGGCGTGCGGGGTCAGGCCTTCTTCACCGGGCAGACCTCCCGAGACCAGGGACGTTGCGAAGAATGCCTGACCGGGCAACCCACGGCGAGAGCCTCGGCGATCGAGTCTCGGCCAACGCCGTAGGCCGCCGAGGTCATTTCCCTCAAGGGGCGGTGATCTCCCATCATCTGAATTGAAGCCCGTTGAGGGAAATGCACCGAGCGGGGGCGCCAGCCCACACAACCCGCTTCGCGGGCCCGAGCCGGTTGGCTCGGCAGACCTTCGGCCTGGTGTCGGTTCCTAAGCGGCCCCGAAGGCTGGGGATGGAGAACAGTGTCCGGGACAGGAGCCGCGCCAGCAACCAGCGTCAGTTGGCGGCGCCAGCGACAGCAAACAGCGTCCGGGACAGTTGCGGCCCCGCCGGCAGAGGAAGGGCAACGATCCACCATCGCCCTTTTGCTTCAGATGTTGCCACGGTACACTCTCCGGCTCGGAGGCGGTGATGAAGAATGTCCTGCTGTTTGGTGTTGTGTGTGTGTTGGCGGTCCTTCCGGTTTCGGCGGAACTCAGTGACGAGTATCGAGACTGGGCGGAAGGCCCCGTGGGATTTCTTCTGACCGAAGTCGAGCGTTCGATCTGGTCTGCGGTTGCCGGCGATCAGGCGGCTGAAGATTTCATCGAACTGTTTTGGGCCAAGAGGGATCCGGATCTCTCAACCCGGGAAAACGAATTCCGCATCCAGTTCGATTTGAGAGTTGCGCATGCCGATGCCGAGTTTGCCGAGGAGGAGCGTCGGGGTGCACTGACTGATCGTGGCAGGACCTTGATCCTTCTTGGGGGGCCCAAAGAATACCGCCACGTTGAAATCGGCGAATCCCTGGCCAGGCTCTATCGAACAGGTCAGCCTCCTCGTCCCAGTTCATCGGACAACGATGCGCATATCCAGATGCAGGGTGTCAGTTTCAACCTCAATAAGGGCAGGGCGGGTCTGTGGGGTTACGCCCAGGACCAATTGCCAAACGGTATCGAGTGGCCGACCAAGAGTGATTTGATTACGTTTGCCTTTTTCGACCACGAAGGCATCGGCCAGTACCGTACACAGTTGGGAATTCGCAAGTCGGCCGATGCTGCATCGGTCCTGAACGCGGCGCCATCAGCGCTGGTGGTTCATCCCGATCTCGAGTCCGTGCCGGTATTCGGTTTGATTCCTGATGTGCCTCCGGCGACACCAGAAGAACTGGCCTGGTTGGATTCGGGAAAGACCGTTGAGGGTGTTGTGGCGGATGTGGCCCAGGGCGCCGCGGGTCCCGGCGTCAACCTTGGTTGGCTCAGCGTGCGGATGCCTGCGGATGCCCCGGCGGCAACGACGTTGGTCGGCCGGCTGAGCCATGGTGGTGAAATCGTGGGCAGCTTCCGGACGGCGATTTCGGGATTGGCAGGGCCTCTTGGTGTCGTGTACGAGACGGCCATCCCTGCGCCGGACGGTTCATCAGTTCTTGATGTAGCCTTGGCCGATGCCGGTGGTGTTCTCCATGCCGAACGGTTTGACCTCACGTTTGAGGGCGACGCCGAGACTTTCATCACGCCGGCATTTGCCGGTTCTTCGGTCGAACAGCGCCCCGGTGCGGCCGTTGGTGAACCGTTCATCTTCGGTGGATACCACCTGGCAGTTCGGCCGGATGGGCGCTACCTCAAGGGTGAGAATCTCTCGATTTTTTGCCTGCTGGTCCTGCCGGAGGCCGAGGAGGTCGCTCGCACCGGGACCGTTCGAATGCGATGGTATATCGATGGCAAGACGACGCCTGCGCAGCCATCCCAACCCGCTCATTTCTCGCCGGCGGGTTCTTCGACCTGGGTGTGGGGTACACAGTTGCCCCTCGAGGCGTTGTCTACAGACCGCCGTTACGATTTAAAGGTCACTATCAAGGACACCGACAGCGGGGCTTCGTCGACCACAAAGTTGCCTGTCGTGTTTGTCACAGACTGACGGTGAGCGGCCACCAGCTGCCCCTTCCGGACCTCAAGGACCTCTCCGAGGTGATGCGCCGGGGGCTGCCGAATCTGGCGATCGGCGGCATCGTTCCCGGGGCCAGGGCCCTGGTGGCGGCTGCGATCGACCCGGCGTTCTTTGCGGGTGGCCGGACCCTGATCATCGTGCCTCATGCAGCTGAGGCCGAAGAATTTGCGGCGGTTCTCGCGTTGCTTCGACCCGATCTCCGGACGGGGATTGTGCCCGAAGATCTTGCTTCGATCTACCAGGGCGTCGAGCCGCCTTTGGCCGCGAGGCTGGACGCGGTCCGTCTGTTGGACCGCATAGCCCGGGACGAAATCGATCTCATCGTCGTGCCGACCCGAGCCCTGTTGGCGCCGACCGCACGGCCGTCGTCGGTTGCGGTGGCAACCCTGAGGCTTCGTCCGGGTCAGGAGATCGACACCGGCGATCTGGCCCACGGGCTGGCGGTTGCCGGCTACCGGCGCGTGGATCTGGCCGAGGAGGCCGGGGACTGTGCCATTCGGGGTTCGGTTGTCGATGTCCATACGGGAGGGGAGACAGCATTTCGACTGGAAATGGACGATCTGCGGATCGATCGAATCCGGCGGTTCGACCCGACGGATCAGCGGGGCGTCGAGGGCGAGGTTGAGACGCTGGAAATCTTACCCCTCGATGTCTTTCCCTTCTCGGATGACCGTACTGATGGTTTGGCGGCCATGCTGGAGTCTGAGTTTCCGGCGCTGGCGTCTCAGATACGATCCGGCGTCGAGCGCCGTCTCTGGTGGGGCGCTTGCCATTTGCTCGAGCCGGAACCCTTGAGCTGGTTGGATCTCGGCAGGTCGGTCATCGTCTGCGATCGTGACGAGGTCCTCGGTGAGCTGGAACGTTGGTTCAAGGTGCAGGGCCGGGAATGGCGGACGCAGGACGAGCGTGGCGTGCACCTGCCCGACCCGTCACGCCTGCTCTTCGCCACCGAAGTGTTGAGGGCGCAGATCGAGGCGCCGGATCTTCGGATCGAGCGGTTGGAGGTCGTGGACGGGACGACGCGGTGGTGGCGGTTGCAGACCCACCCCATGGAAAGCTTTATCCGCCGCATCCCTGACCTGGTTCCGAATATCCGTCGGCGGCGGGCGGAGGACTTCGTGCAGATTCTTGCCGTTGCGACCGAGGGAGAGGAGCGGCGCTTCGCCCATTTGTTGGAGGGTGGGGAGGTCGTTCCGGTCGCCGGCATCCCGGGGCCGAACGAAGTTTCCATCTGTCGGTGTGGCGTCCGAGAGGGCTTCATCTGGGACGGTGGCCTCGCTGTCTACGGGCGCCGTGCCCTGACGGCCGTGCCGCGCCCGCGTCCTCGGCGCAAGGGGGTCTCGGCATTTACTTCGGACCTTCGGGACCTCAAGCCCGGGGACCTGGTCGTGCACATGGACCACGGGATCGGCCGCTTCACCGGGTTTCGTCGTATCGCGGTCGAGGGGCGTCATGCGGAGATGTTGTCGTTGGAGTATCAGTCCGGCGACAGCTTGATGGTGCCGGTCGAGCGGGCCGATCTGATACAAAAGTACGCCTCCGGCGAGGTTGAGAGCCACCCGAAACTGGACCGCTTGGGTGGCGCCACATGGGCCAGGAGGAAGGCGAGAGTCAAGAAAGCCGTGCGAGAGATGGCGGCGGAACTGCTGCGCCTGGCGGCAGTGCGTCGGGCGGCAACGGGCTTTGCCTTCTCTCCGGACTCGCCGTGGCAGAAGGAGTTCGAAGAGGCATTCGCGTGGGATCTGACCCTCGACCAGGCGCAGGCCGTCGTGGACATCAAGGGTGATCTGGAGAGTTCCCGGCCGATGGACCGGCTTCTGTGCGGGGATGTCGGGTTCGGCAAGACCGAAGTTGCCATTCGGGCCGCCTTCAAGGCCGTGCTGGACGGCAAGCAGGTGGCGGTGCTGGCGCCGACAACCATCCTGGTCGAGCAGCACATGGAGACATTCAGGGAGCGCATGACCGGCTTCCCGGTCGAGGTCGAGATGCTCAGTCGCTTCGTTTCTCCGGCGCGATCCAAGGAGATCGTCCAGGAACTCAAGGACGGCCGAATTGACATAGTCGTTGGGACCCACCGGCTGCTGGGGGCAGAGATCGGCTTCCGGGATCTGGGGCTTGTGATTCTTGACGAGGAGCAGCGCTTTGGAGTAAGGCAGAAAGAACGTCTGAAAAAACTGCGGACCGAAGTGGACGTGTTGGCGATGTCGGCGACGCCCATTCCCCGGACCCTGAACATGGCGTTCTCCGGATTGAGGGACATCTCCCTGATCGAAACCCCGCCGCGGGACCGCCAAGCGATCGAGACCGTGGTCCTGGAGTTCTCCGAAGACATCGTTCGAGAGGCGATCCTGCACGAGCTGGAGCGGGGCGGCCAGGTCTTCTTCGTCCACAACCGGGTGCGCTCGATCGGCGCCTTTGCCGATTGGCTTCGCACCCTCGTGCCGGAGGCTCGGGTTGTTGTGGCCCACGGCCAGATGTCCGAACGCCACCTGGAAAAGGCCATGCACGCCTTTCTCGAGGGGGAGGCCGATGTTCTGCTGGCGACGGCGATCATTGAGAACGGCCTGGACATTCCCAACGCCAACACCCTCCTGGTTAATCGGGCCGACCGGTTCGGCCTGGCCCAGCTCTATCAGCTGCGCGGCAGGGTCGGCCGATCCGATCGTATGGCCTATGCCTCGTTCCTGGTGCCTCCGGGGCAGGCCCTGTCCGACACGGCCAGGGCGCGATTGGCGGCAGTGCAGGAGTTCTGTGAGTTGGGGGCGGGTTTCAGGATCGCCGCCCGTGACCTGGAAATCCGCGGCGCCGGCAACATGCTGGGCGCCGAGCAGCACGGTTTCATGGAGGCTGTCGGCTTCGAGACCTACTGCCGGCTTCTGGAAGAGTCCATCGCCGAACTCGAGGGTCGCGAGAGTCCTGTGCGCCGCGAAGTCGAGCTCAAGCTGGGCCTGGATGTGCAACTGCCGGGGGATTTCATCCCCGAACCGGCGTTGCGCCTCAGCTTCTACAAGAGACTGGCCGCGTGCGATGACGACGAGGCCCTGATCGATCTGCTGGACGAGATCGTCGATCGCTACGGCGCGGCGCCCCCGCAGCTGGACAATCTCGCTGCTGGGCAACAGCTGCGAATTGCTGCTCGAAACGCCCGCATCATCTCGGTCATGCGCCGGTCCGGCGTCTGGCGTCTGCGGTTGGACGGCGAAGCAGCTCCACCGGCTTCCCTGGCCCAGGTCCTGGGAACCGTGCCTGGTGCTCGCATCACCCCGACTGGCGAGATCACCCTGCCCGACGACGACGGCCGGCTCGGCGCCAGGGAATTGAAGGATCTTCTGGTCGCGCTGGTGGCGTAGAGGACCATTTCAACGCAAAGCCGCCAAGCGTGGCTGTTTGGGTCGCACCTGGATTCCAGTGTGCCGTAAAAGGAGCGCGGGGCTCCTGCCCCGCAACGGTCGCCTTGGCCGAAGAGTGTTCAGCAATCCGACTGATGAATTCTCTCGCAAAGAACGCAAAGAGCGCAAAGAGAGAGGCAACGCAGAGGCGCAGAGACGCAGAGGAATAGCCACAAATAGGCACAATGATGCACAAAAAGGGGAGTGGGGTCACGCCCTTTTGCAGCATGGACAGGACTGAGGGTTCGGGGTAGTGTCGGTGAATTGGAGTGGTGTATTCCAAGATGACAGCCCCTCGATCGGAGCAGCGATGAAATTTAGAGACCTGGCGGTTGTGGCATTCGTGGTACTTGGGATCATTGCCTTGTTGTACAGCGTTTCGCTTCTCCAGGGATTGTTGATGTTTCCGTTCTTCCAGGATGAGTTCGAAGGAAAGCCCTGGGCTGTTGGCCTTGCGTGGGCTTTTCCTTTCCTCTTGGTGGTAGCCGGTGGTGTTTTTTTGCTGGTAAAACGCTCTTGGTTGGCGGCGTGGATTTCACACGAGGGTCATGAAGGCCCCTCCGAGGAGTCCTCGGAACAACTGCCGGCCCTGGCATTTGCGATTCTCGGGTTGTACCTGGTGGTGTCGAACCTTCCATCCTTGGGATCGCTTGCAGGGCAGTTGATCATCCTCAGGGCGATGGAGAATTTTCAGGATTTCCTGCCGGCTTTCAGGACGAACCTCGGCCACTACCTTGGCACCCTCGCCGAGTTTGTGGTTGGTGGATATTTGTTCATCAATGCCCGGGACGTTGGTCGATGGTGGCGTCGGCGTGGCAAGAAACTGCCGGAAGACGCAACTCCTGCATCCCATCAATGCCCTGAATGCGGCACGCCGTTCGATCCAAATGACTATCGAGATGGCGCATCGGAGAGGCTTTGCTCGAAATGCAAGGCGGAAATTCCTAATCAGGCCTTTGAGTGAGGACGATTCGGCGCCATCAATGCCGGAGACTTGCAGGGCGCCGATGCCGACTCGTACCTGCCGTCTGACGCCGTTGACTGCCCCGGTCGCCGTCATCTGACGCTGTATCCGGACGCGGCCCCTGTCCCTGTCCCTGAGATTCCCAGCCCCGGCCTTCGGGGCCGCTTCGCGACCCCGCTCGGTGCATTTCCCTCAAGGGGCTTCAATGCAAAGGCAGGGTCTTCCACAGCCTTCCTCCAGGCTTTCGGTTGCTGGGCCACTCGTTCACGGATCTTCTTGAGCGTCGGACCGTCCGGATGCCAGAGTCCGACTCCGGCAAAACAACCGCGGGGCTCGAGGTGGAGATAGAACCCTGGGGTATAGGCGTCCTTTCCTGCCTTGTGCCTGAAGTGCAGGCCGGCATGGGTCTTGTACGGGCTCTTGTCTTTTGAGAAACGCACATCACGGTATATCCGGAAGAGGGATCCGCCGACCGGCCGTGGATCAGAGCGAAAATGTGGGCTGACCTTCGCGAGATACGGGGCAAAGTCGGCGATGAATGCCTGTGCCGGTTCTTTGACGTCTCGCACGTACCGGTCCTTGTTGGCCTGGAACCACTCTCGGTTGTTGTTGGCCTTCAAGTCTTCGAGAAAACGAAACAGATCCCGCCCAAAATGTTTATGAGACATTAGTTTTCCTCAGCAGTCAGCACCTCGAGGCAGGTCGCAAGTCCGGCATCGAACGCCGTCTGTACGCGCGGGTCGGCGAGGCCTCGGTAGCGCTGGTCACTCTGCTTCGGGAGGGTGACGTTGTCAGTGCAGAAGAGCAACGCTCCAGTCGTCAGCCCGAGGCGTGCCGACACCACCGCCGCGGTCGCACACTCGCATTCGATCGCGATCACCAGATCACGGTATGTGTCGTAGATCGAAGCGTCCTGGCGGTATCCCGCGTCGGTGGTGAATACGACGCCGGAGAGAACCTTGTGCCGCCGGCCGGCTGCGTCGGCAAGCGCGACTGTCAGGCCAGGGTCGAAGAGTGCCGGGAACTCGAGAGGTGCGTACCAGGAAGACGTGCCCTCGCCACGCACGGCGCCGGTGGCTGCAACCAGGGTGCCGACATTGAGGGTCGGGACGACCCCGCCGCACGCGCCGAACACCACGACTCGCCGGGCGCCGTTGCTGCGCACCATCTCGAGGGCGTTGGCGCACGCGGGGCCGCCCATGCCCGAATAGACCAGGGTCAGGTCGCGGCCGCCGTGGTGCAGCGTGTAGAGTTCACGATCCGTGGTCTCGTCGAGTTCGACCGATTTGCCGTCACACGCTTCGACGATTGCCGGCAGGTAGCTTCGTCGCCCAAATGGAAGCAGGATCACATTCTCGCAGCAGTGAAACTCGGGATTGGCCGCATGGTCGAAGGTGCGTTGATTCGTTTCGATTTCGTTTCCCGTCATGCTGCAAGCATACATGTGCCGCTGCCCGCCGCAGCCACTCAAACTCTGCATTCTTGACCTCATACATTCTTCAACCCATCCGCAACAACTTCGTCGCCGCTGCGAGCAGCGGGCTGGACGGTTCCCCCGATGGATTCGACACCGGCATCGGCCTCGAGCGGGACACTGCGCCCGACGTCGGTGCAGACGAGTACGGCTACCCGGTCTTCATCGACGGCTTCGAACTCGGCGACACCTCCCGGTGGTCGACCGTGGTGCCGTAGAGTGGGCCTCAAGGGTCCTCAGTGACCACCGTCACTTGACTGTACTTTCTGCGGGGACCATATTTAGAAACAGGCAACCGCAACTCTGACTTTTTGGTGTAGGAGTTGTTGGTCTGTCAAATTTTGAAGGCTTGGCACAGCGAGCCGAAGGGGACAACGATGAGCGTCAATTCCAAGTGGACTCAAGTGGCTCTTCCCGTGATCATCATGGCAACTCTCATCATGGCAATGCTCCTGCCTGCAACCGCGGAGGCGGGTTCGAAGCTCTGGCTTTATCCCGATTCTGAGGACCCCCGGAACGGCGGCCACGTCGTTGATCCCGGTAATTTTGTCTTGAATATCGAGAACCTCGGGTCGGGCAACGGGGATACCACCGCCTACGAGGTCTTTGTCGTGCTGTCGGTCAACGATCCGGCACTTCTAACCGGCGGGAGCCTCGGGCTGCCCGACGGCACATCGGTGGACCTCGACCCGGCTTCGTTTGTTTTTGATACTCCCGTTTTCCCATGCTCGGGCCATTCCTTCCCGCCTCATGGGGTCTACCCGTCCTTCATTGCGGAGTTCTTCATCGGTGATATTGCCGACGGTCAGGTGGTGCAGATCGATGTCGATATCCAAGGTGGCGATGCCTTGATCGCGCACTTCGACGCCTTCGGCACCGGTTACAAACAAGCCGGCCCCAATCTCAAATGTTATGACGTCAGCAACCCGTCGGGGCACGGCGTCAGCGTTGTTCTCGGAGAGGGAGAGGACGATCCCTGCCCGTGGCTGGTCATCGACAAAGTGGCCTCGGCTTCCGGTGTTGATTTCGGAGATCAGGTGGATTTCACCATCACCGTTGAAAACCTGAGCGAATGCGATGCAACCGGAGTCGTTGTCTCGGAGACTATTCCTACGGTGACGGCGGACGATGGCAGCGAGGTTCCGGCGTTCACCATAGTGGCGGTTGATCCGTCACCGACACAGCAGACGGACCAGATGCTGATCTGGGAAATCGGTGATCTTCCGGCGGGTGAGAGCATGGTCTTCACGGTCACAGTGGTCTTCGATGAGCCCGCCGCGGACGGGACAGTCGTAGAAAACACCGCCTGTGTCTTCTTTGCAGAGTCCGATGGCGTCATCTGTTCCAGTGCAGTCGTGGCCGTCGGCGCAGTCGCCGACGGCGAGATCGGAGGACCGGGTTTCTGGTGCAACCAGATCCGTTTTGCCCTGGAGGATCGGCACAACGCCAAGTTCACCATCGAAGAACTGGAAGAGTGGTTGGCCGGCATCAACGAG
>JAUWTC010000138.1 GCA_030609785.1 Holophagae bacterium | reverse complement strand
CCAAGACAAGGCCTGAACCAACCCTTTGACATTCGTTTAACCTTAACCCGGCGGAGCCGGAATGAAAATGAACGCAATTGAACCGCCAAGACGCCAAGAGCGCCAAGGAAAGAAAAGAGGGAAGAATTTCAACCACGAAGAGCACGAAGAAAAAGGCAAGAAAGCTAAGGGCTTGAATCTTAGTATCTTCTTCGCGTTTTCTTTGCGGCCTTTGCGTCTTTGCGGTTCAATTTTCTTCTTGTCTTCTTGTGGCTTTTTGCAAAAGGCTAAGCCTCGCCCACCAATGGCAGCCGAACGACGAATCGTGCGCCGCCGTCCTCCCCCGGCTCGTAGGAAATCGTCCCATCATGGTCCTCCACCAGGGCGAAGGTCACCGCCAGCCCCAGCCCTGCCCCTCTGCCCTCCCTCCGCAGACTGAAAAAGGGCTCGAAGATCCGGTCCCTGATCGCCGGCGGCACTCCCGGCCCGTCATCGGACACGGCAAGGACCGCCGCGGAACCGGATCGTGAGACCTCGATATCGATCCGCCCGGCGTCATCGCCGAACGCATCCCGTGCGTTGAGCACCAGATTGAGCAGAATCCGCCGAAGATCCCCGGCAACTCCGAAGACCTCGGCCGTGACTCCGGGCAAGGAGCATTCGAGATCGACGTCATCCGGCAGCATGTGGCGGAGGAGCTTCTCCTGGTCCCTCACCACGGCGACCAGGTCGACGACCCCTCGGGGACCCGGGTCGGGATTGGCGAAATCCAACAATCCCTTGACGACCTCGGCCCCTTCCTCGGCCAACGAGCCGATAGTCTCTGCCGCTTCGGCGCGCGCGGACGGATCCTTTTGCAGGACGCGAACGTGGAGCAGAATTCCGGCCAGGAGATTGTTGAAATCGTGGGCTACCCCGCTTGCCAAAGTCGCCACCGCCTCCATGGTCCGACCCTCTCGAAGCTGCTCTTCGGCTCTCAGCCAGTCGGTCTGGTCCCTGACGACCAGAACCCGCTCGCCGCCTTCCGAAGCGTGAGCGAGAACACAGCGGAGACTGCGATCGCCCGCTTCCTGGTTCCACTCTATTCGCCTCCCTCCGCCCTCACGCCCGGATACCCGCGGCAGAACGTCCTCAGCAAAGGCCGCAAACGAGCGATTGGTCTGAATCGGGAGGCCGGCGCCGTCCAGCAGGGCGACGCCCTCGTCCATTTCGTCCAAGGTTCGCTGCCACCGTTCGCCCAGGCGGCGAAGCCTGTCGGAGAGGTCCCGCACGGCAAGGAGTGAGGCTGAACGACCCCCGCCGGCAACGCTTTGGAGGTGCAGTTCAACTTCCGAGTCGCCTCCGTCCGGCATTCGCCAGAGGCCGTCTGCGGTGATGCTCCCCTCGGGCTCCCCGAGGCGCTCGAGGAGGGCCCGGGCCGAGGGAAGAAAATCTTCCAACGACAAGAATCCCGTCTCGCCGCCGGCGCTCTCCCCGATCAAGGCGCCGGATGCAGGGTTTGCACCGATGATGCGACCTTGCTGGTCCAACTCGAGAAGGGCGATGGGTGAACTCTCGAAGAGTTCCCGGAACCGCCGTTCACTTGCCGAAAGGGCCCTTCGCTGGACCACCAATCGCTCTCTCATTCGGGTGAAGGCGCCGGCCAGTTCCCGGACCTCGCGGCCCGCTCCCGCCACCGGCGGGGTCTCGGAGGGTGAGTCGGGGTCGAACGAGCCAACGCTCTCGGCCACCAATCGCAACGGTTCGACCACCCGGTTGATCAGGACCATGCCGCCGACCATGCCCAGAGCCAACACCAGACACAAGGTCAGTGCAAGGCGGGCGCCTGTACGCAGAACATGGCGTTGAATCTGGGTCGTCGAAAGCATCAGTTCGACGTGGAGCGCCGTCTCGGGAGCCCGCCCCCGGACCAGCGTGGTCTCCGTTACCCGGACGGCCCGAGACCGAGCATCCTGCCGAATTTCCTCGAACGGGCCGTACTGCCACACCAGCCGCCCGGCATCATCCCGGACTTCGGCTGCCACCAGTTCCGGCAGAGCCGTGATCAAGACAACGCCGGCGTCACCGTCCCAATTGCCGGACGCCGCCGCCCGAATCGCCGATCGACCCCTGAAGTCCAACCGTTCCCGAAGGTCCTCGGATTGCGCGACCAATACGACCGCCAGAGTACTGCCGAGAGCCAGAATCGCGACCAGCAGCATCCACAAAAAAAACCACCGCCCAAGTGTTAATCCGTATTTCTCACCCTTGAGCGGAGGTTGTGCACCGGAACCCACCCCGGTGGGGAGTTCCGGCATGCCTTCGTGCGGCGCCTCAGAAATCGAAAATGTCTCCTTCAAAAACATCTCCGAGTTGGCGCATCATCGCCGACGAAACGGCCGCCGACACCCCGGTCATGATCATTGAACCCCGTGACCGGCCCACCAGGTACCCCAGGATACCGACGCCGACAACCGACATCACGGGATGGCGGCCTACCGTGCCCCGCCAGTCAACGGTCGAAGGCACCAGGGTATCCATGATCGTGTCGGCATCAAATCGCCGGGGCTTCAATGCCTCGTCATTCGCGCTCTCAACATCTTCGGCCTCAAACTCAAAATCGTCGGTCAGAGACGGATCGTCCATCATGCCTCCTGGTTCAGCCTTCGGTCAGTCTCGAGGCCTGGTGATGTATCCGACCAGGAAACCTGTCGCCAGCGCGATCAAGACCGCCTTGCCCGGATTCTCGCGAATGTAGTCCAGAACCTGGTCGCCCTTTTCCTTGAAGTCGATTTCGGCGACCCGATCACGGACCTTGGTGTAGAGCTCACGGCTCTTTTCCGCCAGTTGTTCGTACTGGGCCTTGGTCTTCTCGTACAGAGCCTCTGCCTGTTCCCTGGTCTTGGCGGCCATGGAGTTCATCTTGACCTTGGCCTCCGACAGGTGGCGCTTGGCGTCTTCGAGGTGGATCCGAGTCCGTTCGGCCGCCTCGTGACTCCGCTCAACCGCCTTGCCGTAGGCGCTCTGCATGGTGGTCCGAGCCCCATCGAGGGCCTTCTGGGCCTTCCCCAGGGTCTCCTTGACTCCACTGAGACCGCCATCCTGGTCAGCGACCACCTGGTCGATCACTGCATCCACACTGGCTTGTTTGTCATCGCTCATATCGTCCTCCGTTTTCAACAGCTACTTGATTCTACACTGAAATAGGCTGGGATGCAGGGAGCCTGCGAATGTAGGGGCGGGTCCCTGTGCCCGCCCTGTTACGGTCGATCACGGCGTCGGCCCCTCAGTTTATGAGTTTGGGCGTGACCAGTGGATCCAGACTGGGCGGACACGGGGGTCCGCCCCTACAATCCCCGGACACCTCGACTCAACGGACCATCCCACACTTTGACCCATCGACCTTTTGACCCATCGACCGGCCCCCCGCTCTCTCATTCCACGCTAAGATGAACTGTCCATCTCAAGGGGGTCCCTGTGGATTTGACAATTCTTGGCGCCGGTCGCTGTGTTACCGGATCGAAGTACCTCGTGCAATGGAAGCGCTTCAGCACGATGATCGACTGCGGCCTTTTCCAGGGCCGCAAGAAACTCCGCAGCCGCAACTGGGATCCGCTCCCAAAACGAGCGTCCGAGTTGGATTCCATCGTTCTGACCCATGCCCACATCGACCACACGGGCTATCTTCCCCGCCTTGTGCGTCAGGGCTTTGACGGCCCGGTCTACTGCACGCCGCCGACCCGGAACCTGCTGAGGGTTCTCCTCCCTGATGCGGCTCATATTCAAGAAGAAGAAGCCCGGTATGCCAACAAGAAGGGCTTTTCCAAACACGCCCCGGCCCTGCCGCTCTTTCGTCGATCCGACGCCAAGGCCGCGTTGAAACTGCTCGAACCCATTCCCTTCGACCACGACCAGGAACTGAAACCGGGCATTCGGTTTCGCTTTCACCGCCAGGGTCACATCCTGGGCGCCGCTGCGGTCGAATTGGAAAGCAAGGTCTCCGGAGGGGGGCGGAAAAGCCTCTACTTTTCGGGAGACGTCGGGCGGCACGGCGTTCCGATTCTCCGAGACCCCGTTCCTTATCCCGGATCGGATGTTCTTTTCCTGGAAAGCACCTACGGGAACAGGCTCCACAATCCCGAGGACCCGAGACTGCAACTCTTGGAGCAGGTCCGGAAGGGCCTGGACCGAGGCGGCGTCGTCCTCATTCCGGCCTTCGCCGTCGATCGGACCCAGGAACTGCTTTACATGCTCCATGGCCTGATGTCCGATGGCGACCTGCCGACCGTTCCGATCTATCTCGACAGTCCGATGGGCATCGAGGCCACCGCCCTTTACACCCGATGCACAACCGAACATGACGCCGAGATGAAGCAGCTCTTCTCGGAGCAGATCAACCCAATCTTCCCCTCGAATCTGACAGTGACCAAAACCTCCAGGGAAAGTCGTCGCCTCAACGACATCAAGGGCGGCGTGATCATCATTTCTGCCTCCGGCATGGCGACTGGTGGACGCATTCTCCACCACCTCCGACTTCGCTTGCCCAGTGCCAAGAATACTGTTCTCTTCGTCGGTTATCAGGCCCACGGCACCCGCGGCCGTCGCCTGGTCGAGGGCGAACCCGAGGTCAAGATGCTCGGCGATTATGTCCCGGTCAAGGCGCACATCGCGCAGATCTCCGGCCTGTCCGCCCATGCCGACGCCGACGAGTTGGTCGCCTGGCTGTCCCGCAGGGAGAGGGATCCCGAGAGGGTTGTCCTGACCCACGGCGAGTATCCCGCGCAACAGGCCCTGGCCGAACGCCTCGAAAAGACCTTCGGGTGGAAGAGCGAAATCCCGGAGATCGGGGACGTGCTGGAGATCGCGTAGGAGGCGGAACACGAATCAGGGAACGGCGCTCTTGCCCACCCGTTCCGGCGCCTCCTGTGCCTCGGCGACAGACCTGAACTTGAACACGCCCCGAGGAAAAACCAACGGCGTAATCCTGCGATAGCGAGCACAATGACGAATGAACCGCTCGAATCCCTGATCTCGGGAGGTCACAACAGGCGCAGCGTTCATTGCCTCTCCGGAACGAAATTTCTCAACGCCCATCAGTCATCTCCCAAGTCAAACTGGCGCCTCAAAGCCTCAGCATCTTGCCTGTCCAGCGCCCGAACCGTGTCTTTCTTGAGTCGATACAGCGCCAATGGTGTCGCAACACTGACACGGATCCCCTCGATCTCCTTGATCTCTGCCTCGACCGTGTCGAAGGCGGCCGCCTCCCCGAGTCGCGTCATGACATCGAAGTAGAGATCTCCACTCGGGGGGTAATAACGCACCGCCGGATAATCGCCCAGGAGGTCTTCGGCGGTGATCTCATCAACATTGGGGTCATCAGAGTAGGCTCGCCGAAAAGCGCACTTGAGCCGCTCCACGTTTTCCGCGGTTGCACGGATGAAAAGGTCCAGGTCTTCGGTGGCCCGAACGACACCATGGAACCCCATGGCCGCGGCACCGATCAGCACGTACTCCAGTTCTTCCTGCTCAAAGGCTCGGAGCACACGGAGGATTTCATCGCGGTCCATGTGACAAGGATACCGCGTCCCCCAGCACCTATTGAAAAACCGCACCCGAAGGTGCGGTTTATTCTCCATGAAAACCGTTCGACGGTTTTCTATTCTTTCTTCTCGCCCTCTTCCGCTGATTCTTCAGCTTCAGGAGCCTCGGCTTCGACGTCGGCGGCTTCCGCTTCGACGACGTCCTCGACCGTCTCGGCTTCGGCAGCAGTCTCTTTGACCGTCTCTTCGGCGGTTTCAGCCTCGGTCTCAGCCGTGACTTCTGTCGCCTCTTCAACCGACGCCTCGGCCGTGTCGCCGGCTTCGCCTCGTCCACCGCCAAACAGACCCTTGGCACGGTCCATCAAGCTCTCCTTGTCGCCGCCTCCATGGTCACCGCCCTTTTCCTTGGGCTGGAAATCGACGAATTCGATGATGGCCATCTCGGCGTTGTCCCCGTGGCGAGATCCGATTCTGAGAATCCTGGTGTAGCCGCCGTCTCGGTCGACAAAGCGCGGTGCGATCTCGTCGAACAGGTGGCGCACCACCTGCTTGTCCGGCACCATGGTCAACACTCTGCGGCGATTGGCCAAGGTCCCCGTTCGGGCCAGAGTGACCATCTTTTCCGCCAACGGACGCAGGTCTTTGGCCTTGGCGATCGTTGTCGTGATGCGCTCGTGCGTAAAGAGGGCCGTCAACTGGTTCCGGAACATCGCCTTCCGGTGGGCACTGGTCCGGCCGAGCTTCCGGCCGTGAACTCGATGTCTCATGGTTACTCCCTCACTTCAGGCATCAATGCCGAACCCAAAACCCATGGCCTCAAGCTTGGCCCGGACCTCTTTCAGCGATTTCTCGCCGAAGTTCCGGATCTCCACCATCTCCTTCTCGGAGCGTGAAACCAGGTCACGGAGTGATTTGATGTTGGCATTCTTCAGGCAATTCATCGACCGGATGGAGAGTTCGAGCGTGTCAATGCTCTTGTCCAGCTCCGACTCCTCTTTCGGTTCGGGTTCAGGTTCCTCTACAAATTCAACTTCTTCTTCCAGGGCCAAGGCAGCATAGATATCCATGTGGCCTCGGACTAGCTGAGCCGCCTGGCTGACGGCCTCTTCCGGCTTGACCGTGCCGTCGGTCCAAACCTCGACGATCAACTTGTCGAAGTTGGTCTTTTGACCGACTCGCGCCATCTCGACTCGGAAGTTGGCCTTGGTCACAGGAGACGACGCCGAATCCACCGGGATAAAGCCCAGATCGAGGTCCTCGGTCTGGTTCTCATCGGCCTGGACATAACCTCGTCCAACGCCGACCCTGACGGTCATTCGGAAAACGGCATCCGCCGACAATGTTGCGATGTGGACATCGGGGTCCACCACCTCAACCTGAGCGGAACCCTTCATCATGCCTGACGTGACGTTTCCGGGACCCT